>CAMFCK010000047.1 GCA_945948775.1 uncultured Clostridia bacterium | reverse complement strand
TTACAGCTTCACAGCAAACATATGCTGATATAGATTAAAGTGATGTTATAATAAAATCACAGGCAGTCTGTCAAGGAAGGAAAATAAAATGATTTATACTATAACATTTAATCCTGCGCTGGATTATATAATGAATGTAACCGATTATCATGAGGGTATGGTGAACCGTTCGCATAACGAAAGGTACCTTGTCGGAGGAAAGGGCGTAAATGTTTCAATAGTTCTTGGAAATCTGGGTATCCCGTCAACGGCACTTGGATTTGCGGCGGGCTTTACCGGCAGAGAAATTCTCGCAAAGCTTAAGGAATACAATATCATGAGCGATTTTGTGGAGCTTCCGACAGGCTTGTCGAGGGTAAATGTAAAGCTGAAATCGGACGCAGAAACGGAGATAAATGCTGACGGACCGGAGATTGACGAAAAGTCGCTTGCTCTGCTTATGGAAAAAATTGAAGCCATAAAAAGCGGCGATATGCTTGTTATTGCAGGCTCGGTTCCAAGCGGGCTAAAAAAAACGGTATACCGTGATATATTAAGAATTGCAGACGGCAAAGGGGTAAATACTATTGTTGATACAACAGGTGAACTGCTGACAGGCACGCTTGAATACCATCCCTTTCTTATTAAGCCTAATCAGTATGAGCTTTGCGAAATTTTCGGGCGAAGACTCAAATGCGACGGCGATATAATAACGGCTGCGTATGAGCTGCAGGAACGCGGCGCACGTAATGTGCTTGTATCAATGGGCGGCGACGGGGCAATACTGATATGCGAGGATAAAAGCGTATTCAAGCATGCAGCCCCCAGGGGAAAGCCTGTAAATTCTACAGGTGCAGGCGATTCAATGGTCGCAGGCTTCATTGCCGGATATATGGAGGAGCATAATCTGAAAAAAGCACTTCTTATGGGTATTTCGGCAGGCAGTGCAAGCGTCTTTTCCGAATACCTTGCGACAAAAGATGAAATAATGAAAATATATAATGAAATAAGAGAAGGATACCTGTTGCCTTAGCGCAGGTATGCATGAATAAATTTGACCGGAGAAAGGAAAGATATACAATTATGAAGGAATTCACTTATACAGTAACAGATCCGCTTGGAGTGCATGCCCGTCCGGCAGGCATTCTTGTTAAAGAAGCGGTAAAATTTACGTCGGACATAACGATTGAAAAGGATGGAAAAAGTGCAGACGCTAAAAGAATTTTTGGACTGATGGGGCTTGGAGTAAAGCAGGGACATACCATCACGGTAAGAGCGGACGGCGCAGATGAGGATGCCGCAATTGCAGCAATGCAGGCATTGATCAAGGAAAATATGTAATCCGGCAGGAGGGAGCGGCAGACTATGCAGACATTTGCAGGAAAGGGCGTATTCGGCGGTATTGCGATAGGACGCATACATGTGTACAAAAAGAATGAGCGTTGTGTAAAGCGGTATAAGGTTGTGGACGTTGAGGCTGAAACGGAGCGCTTTCGTAAGGCGTGCTCCGATACCGACAGCGAACTTGGAGCTCTGTATGACGCAACGGTGCGCGAAATAGGCGAGAGCAATGCCGCGATATTCGAAATACACCGGATGATGCTCAAGGACGCGGATTTTACCGAGTCGATAGAAAATATCATAAGAAACGAGGGCGTAAACTCCGAATATGCGGTCTGTGTGACTGCGGATAATTTTGCGCAGATGTTTTCTGCAATGGATGATGAATATATGAAGGCACGGGCGGCAGATGTAAAGGATATATCCGAGAGAATACTAAATACTCTTCAAAACAGGAGCAATAGCGGCATAAACAGCGGCGAGCCGGGTATAATTGTGGCGGAGGATCTTGCTCCGAGTGAAACGGTGCAGCTTGATAAATCAAAGGTAATTGCATTTGTGACAAGGCTGGGGTCGGCTAACTCACATACTGCCATACTTGCGAGGACAATGAACATTCCTGCAGTTGTCAGCTGCGGCATGGAGGATATTGACGCCCTTGACGGCAGAGAGGCTGTAGTGGACGGCTTTAGCGGAAAACTGTATGTTGAGCCGGACGAGGAGACTCTTGCTCTGATGCGTGAGCAAAAAAATGCTCATGAGGAAAAAAAGCGTCTTTTGCAAAGCCTGAAGGGAAAGGAAAATATAACAACAGACGGTAAGCACATCATGGTTTATGCCAATATAGGCGGTCTGGGGGATCTGGCGGCGGTGCTGGAAAATGACGCCGGAGGCATAGGTCTTTTCAGAAGTGAATTTTTGTATCTTGAAAAGGACAGATATCCGAATGAGGAGGAACAGTTTACCGTATATAAGCGGGTTGCGCAGACGATGGCAGGCAAACAGGTGATAATCAGGACGCTTGATATCGGCGCTGATAAGAAGATAGGCTATTTTGACCTTGAAGAAGAAGAAAATCCGGCGCTTGGATACCGCGCTATAAGAATTTGCCTTGACAGGGTAGAAATTTTCAAGACGCAGCTGAGAGCTATACTTCGCGCGGCATTGTACGGAAAAATCGGTATTATGTATCCGATGATTATATCTGTGGAGGAGGTTCACACAATAAAGCAAATCATGTCGGAGGTAAAGGCAGAGCTTGATGCGCAGGGAATCCCATACGGCAAAGTGACGCAGGGGATAATGATTGAAACCCCGGCGGCAGCTGTTATAAGCGACCTTCTTGCAAAGGAGGTTGACTTTTTCAGCATAGGCACAAATGACCTTTCGCAGTATACGCTGGCGCTTGACCGGCAGAATCAGAAGCTTGACAAGCTTTTTGACGCGCATCATCCTGCGATACTGCGCCTGATAGAAACGGTAGTTAAAAATGCACATGATAAAGGAATATGGGCGGGAATCTGTGGCGAGCTTGGCGCAGATACCACGCTTACAAGGACTTTTCTGAAGATGGGTGTGGATGAACTGTCCGTTTCGCCTCCGTATGTCCTGCCTATAAGGGATATAATCATAAACAGCAGCACAAAATAGAGCAGAAGCAATGCGGAACAGGGACTAACTGTTCCGCAAATTTTTTGTATGCTACAACTGCACGGCCTTTTTTATCATAGGCGAGAAATTATGTTAATTAAATTGACAATACACAGTATTTGGTATATAATATGCTCATAATACAGAAACTAAAATTATGGGAGATTATAATGAATATAGTTATTATCGGCGCAGGAAAGTTCGGCAGGACGCTTTGCGAGCATTTGGAAAATGAAGGCCATAATATTACTGTGCTTGATTCCGACGCTGACGTGACCGAAAGATTGGTAGAGGAATATGACGTCATGGGCGTTTGTGGCAGCGGAATGAATGTGGAAAGTCTTTATGAGGCGGGAGCGGCTAAAGCAGATATTTTTATTGCAACTACCGGTGCGGATGAAATAAATATGGTGTCGGCGCTTTTTGCAAAAAAGCTGGGAGCAAAGCATGTCATCGCCCGAGTAAGGGATCCGATGTACCGTAAACAGACCGGTTTCATGCGTGAAGAAATGGGCATCAGCATGATGGTAAACCCGGAGGCGGACGCTGCCTGCGAAATTGCAAGAATGATCAAATTCCCTGCCGCCGCAAAGCTTGAAACCTTTGCAAAGGGCAGAATAGAGATGGCTGAGGTGCGTGTAACCGCCGATTCGCGGCTTTGCAACAGGTCGCTGAAGGAAATAGGTCACAAGCTCAGGTATAGTGCGCTGATCTGCGCCGTTCAGCGCGGCGAGGAGGTTGTAATACCGAATGGCGACTATATTCTGCGCGAAGGCGACAGGATAAATCTTACGGCGGTTCATTCCGAGCTTTCAAATTTTTTGAAGGAGTCGGGAATAATTACTCCGAAAATCCGCAGTATAATGATAATAGGCGGCGGTGCGATAGGCTTTTATCTTGCAAAAATACTGAGCGAATCGGGTATGGGAGTGAAAGTGATTGAAGCCGACCGTGCAAACTGCGAGCGCATAAGCTCCTCGCTGACAAAAACGGAGGTTGTCTGCGGAGACGGCACCAATCAGCAAGTGCTGATCGAAGAAGGGCTGCTTTCCTTTGACGCTGTGGTCGCGCTGACCGGAGTGGATGAGGAAAACATAATCGTTTCGCTTTTTGCAAAGGCAAAGGGTGTGGACAAGGTCATAACAAAGGTGAACAATGCAAATCTTCTGCCGATTGTTGCAAGCCTTGGTCTTGACAGTGTTGTAAGCCCTAAGGATATAACCGCAAATATCATAACGTCCTATGTGCGTGCAAAGCAAAACGCTCAGGGAAGCGGAGTGATGACGCTTTACAAGCTCGCCGGCGGAAAGCTTGAGGCGATTGAATTTGAGGTTGGGAAAACCGGCAAATATTTGGGTGTAAAGCTGAAGGAGCTGCGTTTTCGCGAAAATCTGCTTATTGCAGGGATAGTGAAGCGCAATAAGCTCGTTATACCTAACGGTGAAAGCACTATCGAGGCCGGGGACAGAGTTATGGTAGTTACTGCAAAGCGCTATCTTGAGGATCTGTCGCAGATTTTTGTATGAGGTGTGCATTGAATGAACTTTGGTGCTGTTGTCCATATAATCGGAAAAATACTTTTGACGATAGCGGCTATATTTGTGCTGCCGCTGACCGTAAGCTTTATATATAAGGAAACAGGGCAGCTTGCTTTTTTTATTCCCATGGCAATATTGCTGGCACTGGGACTGATTATGACGGTAAAACCGGTCAAAAGAAAAAATGTATATATCGGTGAGGGCTTTCTGATTGTAGTATTGTCATGGCTGCTGATATCCCTGTTCGGAGCGGCACCGTTTCTCATATCAGGTGCGATAAAATCGCCTGTTGACGCTGTTTTTGAGATGGTTTCCGGCTTCACGACTACCGGTTCGACTATTCTTACGGATATAGAAGCCCTGCCGCATTCGCTGTTGTTCTGGCGCAGCTTTTCGCACTGGATAGGCGGAATGGGCGTGCTGGTGCTGATGCTTGCACTTACGTCGAACAAGGATGTAAAAACCTTTTATATCATGCGAGCCGAAACGCCGGGGCCGAAGGCGGATAAACTTGTTTCAAAAACTAAATATACAGCTCAGATATTATATGTTATTTATATGGGGCTGACAGTTTTGGAAATAGTCTTTCTTCTGCTTGGCGGAATGCCGCTTTTTGACGCGATTGTTACTGCCTTTGCAACTGCCGGCACAGGAGGCTTTGCAATTAAAAATGCAAGTATTGCGGCATATAACAGCGTCTACTGCGAATATGTTATAGGCATATTTATGCTGATGTTCGGAGTTAATTTCGGTATGTACTTTCTGCTGCTACACGGCAGGCTTAAGGACATTTGGAAAAGTGAAGAATTAAGGTGTTATCTTATTGTTGTAGCGGCAGCTACAGTTGTAGTTGCGTTTAATATTTCAGGCATTGCAGGTAGCACCGCCGAGACGGTAAGGCAGGCCTTTTTTACGGTGTCATCAACCATTACCACCACCGGTTTTGTCTGTGTTGATTATGCTTTGTGGCCTACGGCGTCAAAGATTGTGATTTTTCTGTTAATGTTTATAGGTAGCTGTTCATCATCGACCGGCGGCGGAATAAAGATTATACGCGTGATAATTCTTGCAAAGCTCGGTTTGCGTGAAATTAAGCATGTCGGCAGTCCGAGAATTGTAAGAAGCATCACCTTTGACAAAAAGGTGTTAGAGCCCTCTGTCGTTTCAGGAATAGCTGCGTACATAATTGTATATATGTTTATTGTGGGAATATCAGTACTGCTGCTGTCTTTTGATAATCTGACCTTTACAGAAAGTATTTCGGGAGTGGTGACGTGTCTGAATAATGTCGGACCCGGCTTTGAATCAATCGGCGCTGTGGGAAATTTTGCGGCGCTGTCAGACTTTTCAAAGATAGTTTTGTGCATCAATATGCTCTTGGGCAGACTTGAGCTGTTCCCGATTCTGGCGCTGTTCTCGCGCTCACTCTGGAAGGTGTGATGTGTGCTTGAAGAAAATAAAGGCTTTTTTATCTGATATGATTGAGCGTATAGACAGCGATAGCGTTACTGTCTATGCTGCGCAGGCGTCGTTTTATGTGATTATTGCCGGCATACCGTTTATTATGCTTTTGCTGTCACTGGCGCAATATGTAGCTCCGTTGGGCTATGATGAGGTAATTGCGGCAGTCAATGCCATCGTGCCGGTCACCCTGCATGATTTTTTGGACAGTGTGATAGGTGAATTGTATACGAAATCGGCAGGAACGGTAATATCGTTGTCGGCAGTAACTGCGCTCTGGCCGGCGTCGCGGGGCGTTGCGGCTGTTGCGCGCGGTGTGCGGAGGGTTTATCGCATTCCGGAGCCGGACGGTTTTGTCCGCGGCATAGCTGGCTCGCTTATACAAACTGCCGTCTTTATAGGAATGCTGCTTTTGGCGCTTATCGGCAGCAGCATTGTGCGGGGGGTTTCCGGACGGTATTCAGCGCTCGGAGAGATATTTGACAGAATGCAGAGAATGAGCGGTATTGTGATGCTTATCGTCTTTTGCTTTTTCTTTGCTTTTGTCTATAGATCCTTTTCGGGAAGAAGGCTTTTAATACATCAGATGGCCGGGGCTATATTTTCAACGGTCGGATGGATAGTTTTTTCTGCTATATTTTCGCTGTATATAGAAAATTATTCTAATTATTCTTATGGTTACGGCAGCCTGGCTGCGATAGTGCTTTTAATGCTGTGGCTGTATATTTGTAT
>CAMFCK010000046.1 GCA_945948775.1 uncultured Clostridia bacterium | reverse complement strand
CGCGATGATATTGCCATGCGTTTCGACGTGGTGGAGGTTTATTACCGCTCCGGGGGTGACGGGCTGCAAATCGACAGAATAAATCATATCGAAAATGCCTTTTGCTGAATCAGCGTTCGGGATAGGCAAGTCCCTTTGGCAGACCGAGCAGGTAATCGGCGGAAACGCCGTAGAACTCGCATAAAAGACGTAAATCGTCAAGGCTTGGTTCGGTATCTCCTGACTCAAGATGTGAAATTTTTCGCTGTGTTGTATTAAGCCCTTCGGCGAGCAGGCGGCGGCTCAATATCTTCACGAAGGCTGCGTATGGGCTCATAAAACTCCATATTATTATCGCCTTTCTGCGTTTTGCGCCCGGTTGCCGTTTTAGCCGCGCTTTTTGTAATTCTTATCCAGAATTGCCTGGGATATTGGCGCAAGACCGGGCGTAATAGTCATGGAGCACAAAGCAAGCCGGGCAATATCCTCCATAGCTGCCGCATTGCGCACCGCGTCTGCCGGATCCAACCCCCATGTATATGGCCCGTGGCCGGAAACCAGAACGCCGGGAATGGCCTCCGGACTGAGATTTTTGAAAGCTTCAATTATTATAAGTCCGATGTTCTTTTCGTAATCGTTTTCGATCTCCGCCTTGGTCATAAGCCGCGTTGCAGGTATTTCGCCGTGAAAATATCCGGCATGGATTATTCCGAACGCAGGTATAGGCTTGCATGCCTGAGCAAAGGCGGTTGCCCACTCCGAATACATGCGCACAACAGCGCCGCATTTCGCAAATCCCTTGTAAAGCTCAAGGTGCGTCGGCATATCGTCTGCGGGGGCAGTCTCTCCCTCGATAACGCTGCCGTTCAGATCCACAACCACCATCTGTTCGGGGCGCAGCTCGCCGCGGCTTATTTCCGACGGGCTGATCACAAACAGCCCCTGCTCGCGGTCAATGCCTGAAACGCTCCCCTGCATGAAGGCACATTCAGGCAGGCTTTTATTTGCCGTCCATACTTTGTACTTTAGTTCCTCCAACATAAAATCAAGTCCTTTCCTAACCGAATCTCCCCAAAATATACCTTATATTATAATAGCTTTTTGTAAATTTATCAATACATATTCGTAAAAATTTCTTTCTATTGACAATACAGGGAGTATAAGCTAAAATAAAGGAGCAAAACAATATTAATTAAGGAAGAGAAAATATGTCAAAATTTTACGCTGTGAAAAACGGCAGAAATCCGGGAATATACACCTCCTGGGAAAAATGCCGCGCAGAGGTGGACGGTTATTCCGGCGCGGAGTATAAGTCTTTCGGCAAAAAAAGCGAGGCGCAGGCATATCTGGGCATAAAAAAGCCCGAAAAGCCAAAGCCGCCGGAGCCGAATACCAAGGAGGGAATACAGCCGCCGGAGCCGGTTTTAACGGAATGTGAAGCGGCGGCATATGTGGACGGCAGCTACAGCATAGAAACGGGAGAGTATGCCTTTGGAACGGTGTTTTTCTATGGCGGCAGAATGTATGCCTTTTCGCATAAATATCCTGCGGGCGTGCTTGCAAAAATGCGCAATGTTGCGGGAGAAATTGCCGGCGCGTCCTTTGCGATGCGCTATGCCGTGCAGCAGAAAATCGGTTCGCTGGAGATATTTTATGATTATGCGGGCATAGAATGCTGGGCAACAGGCGCATGGAAGGCTAATCTTGCGGGCACGAAGGAATATGTGCAATTATATAGAAAGCTTTCGGAACAGCTGCGTGTGAAATTCACAAAGGTAAAAGGTCACTCGGGCAATATATACAATGATTTTGCCGACCGGCTTGCAAAAAATGAGCTTGGAATAAAATAGCTCGTATATTTTTAAAAAACATGGAACAAACCGGCCGGAATAAGCGTCTATAATTGTGTAGCTCGCAAGATTGCTGCGGCGGAAAAAAGCAATTTTTACAAAAATTATCCAATATAGTAATTTTTTGTAAAAAAAACTTGACAGCCGCGCCTGACGCGAGTAAAATATAATAGGTGTTGTATACTGCACACGTGTCGCTGAATTGCCAAAATGCGTCGCCGGCGCGGTATTTGTAAACCGCATATTAAGGCGGTGTTACAATGATTACGTTAAATGCTGATTTTTTTACAGTTGTATTACATCTGCAAAAAGAGCATTGACACATTTCGCTTTTTGGTGATATAATTTGTGCATAGTCAAGACCCCCGAGAATCTTGACGCAACAATTCCGATGTGATCGAGAAAGGGTGCGCATTGGAAACAGTAAGTACCCTTTCAAAGAAAAAAATAAGGGAGGATTTGAGAGAATGAAAAAGAATCTCAAAAAAGTAATTTCCGCTGTTCTTTCGCTTACTCTTGCTTTAAGTAGCTTTGTTGCTCTTGGCGTAACAAGCAGTGCGGCTACTTTTACAGACGTAGCAGATACAGCAAGCTATTCGGAAGCAGTTGAAGCTCTCGCAGCTTTGGGTGCTATTTCCGGATATGAAGACGGCACATTCCAGCCGAATAACAACATTACAAGAGCAGAAGTTACAACAATGGTTGTTGCAGCTCTTAACATGACTGCTGATGCACAGAACTCCGGTTCTACAACACAGTTCGCTGATGTTAATGCAAATGCAGCATGGGCAGCAGGTTATGTAAACGTGGGCGTTGCTCAGAACTTTATCTCGGGTATGAGCGCGACAGAGTTTGCTCCTTCAGAGAATGTAACCTATGCACAGGTACTCACAATGCTCACCAGAATTCTTGGTTACGGCGATTTCGCTGAGGCAAGAGGCGGCTATCCTAACGGATATCTTACCGCAGCTTCCACAGCTGGTATCCTTACCGGCGTAGCAGCTGGTGCAAATGACGCTATGACAAGAGCACAGGTTGCACAGCTCATCTGGAACGCAGTTCAGGCTCCGATGCTTGACATCACAACCTTCTCTACCTCAACTACAGGTATGGAAATGCAAAAGATGGACGGTAAGAACGACAGAGACTTCAGAACGGTTCTTTCTGACAAGTTCAACGCATATGTACTGAACATCACAGTTGATAAGACCTCTAAGTCTGACAGCGCTCTTGACGCAGGCACAATCGAAATGACACTTACAAACTCAAATGACTACGATCCTGACACAGAGCAGCTCGTAAGCAAGAACTCTGTTTCCGAGAACTACAAGAAGGACGTAGCAGTTGGCAATACCGCAGCTGAGAGCTATCTCTTCTCATCAGCTAAGGTTATCGCTGAGTTTGATGATGATAGTGATTGGACGCTGCTTTACTTCGCTACAACTTCTAAGGTAGCTCAGAAGGCAGTTGACGGTACATTGGTTGCTGATTACAGCACAGATGCAGATAAGTCCGGTGTAAGCGCTGATTATATCAGAATCAAGAAGACAAAGACATCTTCTACAACAACAAACTATAAGCTCGATAATGCTGTGCTTTATGTAAACGGCGTTGAAAACTGCAAAATTACTGATTCAACAGCAGAAAATGTACAGAAGATTCTTGACGCATCTAAAGGCGATACAATACTTGTAGAGTCACAGGAAAAGAGCGGCTACTACACAAAGGTATTGGTTGACTTCTATGCAATCGCACGTGTAACAACTGTAACTGCAAAGACAACTTCTACAAAGGTTGCACTCAGCAGCGTAAGATATGCACCGTTCGACAATCCTAAGTCAAACATTGAGATTGAGCAGGACGATCTTGACAGCGGTGATGTAACAGTATCTGTTACAAAGGCAGGCGTTGCTTCTGAGCTTTCTTCACTCGTAAGAGATGATATCGTAGCTGTTAAGTACGATGTAACCAAGGGCTTTGATGATTCTAACTTCTTTGAGATCATCGCTACAACAGATACCATCACAGGTAAGTATTCAGGCTATGATGAAGAAGATGATGTATACACCATCAACGGTACTGACTATGAGGCTGTTACCGATCTGTCACTTGACAACGGCACAACCTACACCTTCTACCTTGATCCGTTCGGCAAGCTCTTCGATTATGAAGAGGAAGCTACAACAAAGAACTTTGCTATAGTTGAGAGATATGTAAACGTAAATAATTCTGAATCTCCAAACTATGTAAGCTCTTCTTCTTCAGAGTACAGCTACATCAATGTAATGACTCTTGACGGTCAGTCAAAGACGCTTTACATTGATAACAACTATGAGAGCTCAGCAAGAGAAGTCCTCGAGGATATGGGAATCAAGACAAGCGTATCCGCAACCGCAAAGGCTGTTGATATAGCTGATCGTATCGTAGAGTATACTGTTAAGAATTCCAACGGCAGAATCAACAAGATTGCTTCTGCAGATGTAGTTCCGTTTAATGACGCTGAGTACAAGGAGTCTTCAAACAGACTTTCCAAGAACCTCACATCTACAGCTGTAATTCTTGACGCTACAGATTATGATTCACAGGATGCTAAGACATCTGACTACAAGGCGTCTTCACTTTCAGCACTTACAAACAATGTTAAGTATGACGGTGTTCTTGTTTACAAGAATTCAAACAGCGAGTACTGCTATGCAGTAATCACAAAGGCTGGCAACACTTATGGCGAGAGCTCAGACTTCGTTGTTGCAGCAGCTAACGGAAGTGCTGCTTCCCAGTCAACTGTTAATGACGAGGATGTTTACAGCTTGTATGTAATGCAGCCGGATGGTTCTGACAAGCCGACTCAGCTTTATATCAGCAAGAGTGTTAATGTATACTATGACGGTAATAAGGTATCTGGCGAGCCTATCGAATTCGTAACTAAGGGTTCAATCTTCTACTACACCACAGATTCTGACAACTTCGTTGACGAAATCAACGTTGTAATGAAGGGTACCGGCGTAGGCGACGGTGCTTGGTACGATCTCCTTAAGGTTACAGATATGACTTCAGTTGTTAAACTGCCTGGCGGTTCAAAAGCTGATATGTATGAGCCTGATGACTGGATGGTAACTCTTGATGAGAAAGCTATCCCGGGTGATACTGCTATCCAGCTTGCACTCGCAGTCGTTTACAAGTCAAATTCAAGCAGCGTTTCACTTGCTCCTGTAGAAGTAGATGGTGACGGTGATTACTTTGTAAATATTTCGAAATATCAGTCATTCTCAGTAGCTTCTGACGCAAACATCTACGCTGTAGATATGAGCGGTGACCAGACAGGCAGAGAAGCTTATTCAACAGGTTCCTTCAACGGTTCTATCAATTCCAAGGACATTGACAGCCGTGGAGCAGACGAAAAAGGTTGGTTAACAGATAAGTATGTTGATGCTGGTTACTCAGACCTTAGAGATTCTGTACAGCTTGCATATGTAATGGTTGTTGACGGAACTATCACAAACGCACTCGTATTTGACAGATAATCTGTACAAGATTTTATCAATCGAATAACTTGAGTTTTAAGAAGACGGTCTTATGACCGTCTTCTTTTTGTGCTAAATATCGGCTGTCTGATCTTTGAATCTTAATGTATTGCATATAATTACCGCTTGTATTGCAGTCTAAAATATGTTACAATATTGTTAAGCCGATAAATTTTATATCAGCTATACTTATGAAAGGGTAATGTAATTATAATGAGAATTAATAAGAAGAAAACGGCTGCATGGCTGATTGCGGCAGCATTAGCGGCATCTGCCGGGGGAATGAGCGTGAATGCCGCTGATGATATTAAAATTCACGTTGACGGAGTTCCTGTTTCAACAGAATTTTCGCCGTTTATAGAGAGTGGCTGCACATATCTTGCTGCCCGTACAATCGGAGAAATAGTGGGAGCTGACAGAATTGTATGGAACGGTGATGAAAAAAGCGTAACGCTGACAGCAGATGATAAGGATGTAAAGCTGATTATAGGCTCGGAATATGCCTATATAGACGGGGCGCCTGTTCATACCGGTGCGATGGCGGTTATCAGAAATAGCAGAACATATCTTCCGGTAAGGTTTATGACTGAAACCTTTGGCGCAAACGTAGAATGGGACGGCGGCACAAAAACTGTATTTATTAATATGACCGCTGACGGTGCGCTAAACACAGAGTTTGACTGGCTTTCGAGAATAGTCAATGCAGAAGCAGGCGGAGAAAGCTACGAAGGAAAGCTTGCGGTTGCCAACGTCATTCTTAACAGGGTGAAAAGCCCTGACTTCCCGAATACTATCTATGGTGTGGTTTTTGATAAATATAACGATATTTATCAGTTTACTCCGGTAGCAAACGGCTATATTTACACCGAACCGAATGCTGAAAGCATAATCGCGGCTCAGGACGCTTTAGACGGTGCGAATAATATTGAGGATTGTTTGTATTTTAATGGCATTGAAATGGCTGAAACATCTTGGGCAGCGTTAAACCGTGAATATTATACTCAAATTGGCGGACATTGCTTTTTTAGGTAAGCATACAGCAGACAACTGTGCAATATAATGTCTGAAATATGCTTCCACAAGATATAGTAATTGACAGAAATCGCATTAATAGACATTTTTTTTAGACATATAGTATTTTTTTGAAAAAAAATTTTAAAAATATACAATATTTATTAAAAAAAGTCTTGCATTATGTATTGGTCTGTGTTATAATATCTAGTGTAGGGAATTACTTCCACCCTCAGATCCTATACATATCAAGCCTAAAAGCATCGGTTTCCGGTGCTTTTTAGTTTTCCGGCATTTTTAGTGTGTTGGAGTTAAATAATGCTCACTGAACAAATGCGATTTTAATCGCATTTGGAAAAATTATGACTATTGTCAAAATTTTTTGTGTAAAATC
>CAMFCK010000045.1 GCA_945948775.1 uncultured Clostridia bacterium | reverse complement strand
CTAATGTCAAAATCATACCGGTAAAATAACCTTTCGCCTGTTATGAACAAAATGTAAATTTATTTGTAATTCGTCTGATAATTTCTGAAAAAGATTGAAATTTTTTGATTAAATTGGTATAATAATAGCATATATAAATATAATTTCAGTCAGGAGGAGAGAATATGGACGAAGAACAGGCGGTTGTAACAACTGAAGAAACAGAGGACAAAATAGGAAACGTAAAAATTTCTGTTGAGGTAATATCTACAGTTGCCGGAATAGCTACCGCGGAAATTAGCGGCGTTGCCGGGATGAGCGGCTCGGTCGTAGGCGGTATAGCCGAGATTTTGGGCGGCAAAAAGAACAAGGGCAAGGGCGTTAAGGTTGAGGTCACCGAGAATAAGGCGGTTATTGATTTATATATCATTGTTGATTACGGAGTACGTATTCCCGAAATCGCATGGGAGGTACAGGAGAACGTAAAAAATAGTGTTGAAAGCATGACCGGCATGACGGTGGAAAAGGTAAATATCCATGTCGAGGGCGTAAGCTTTGAAAAGGAGCGCGCTGCGGCAGAAGCTCCTGCGGAGGAATCGGAAACCGACGAAAACGAAGCAGAGCCGTCTCAAACAGATTCTGAATAATAATATATACAAAACAGGACGCTGTGATATGCAGCGTCCTGTTTTGTATATATTGTATAAAATTAAATACTTTAAAGAATGAGTATGGAACACTACACTTAATAACGTAATAATAAATCCAATGAATGGCGGCGGCATATATTATTGACTGGAACGCTCAGGAATAATAGCTTATACGCGGAGCGGCTCTCTGCATGATCAAATATTTTGCTTGATGTATCGTATTATAATAAATCTTGACTTTAAAATAAAAAAGTGATATGCTATAACTGAAAAATGGAGCGGAGGGTGGAAAATGGTATATACAGTTGCTGTCATGTTTATATTTTCATTTGTCATCATTTTGCGCAAATACCGTAACAGATACAGCCTTGCATTGGCAGCAATGATTTTATTTTTAAATTTTTCTATACTGACTTCTCTTATCTATACTGTGAAAATTGGGAACTATCAGTATCCCAATATTAAATTATTTAATTTTGATTATAAAGGTGTAATGGCATTAGCTAAGTTGAAAATACCTTTTTATGTAATTATCCGGCTGCAAAATATAGCATTCGGCGGTTATTTGGCATGTTTGCCGCTATTTTTATATAATTATGATACGACGGTCAAAAAATTTATTCAGACAATGGTTTTGGGAATGCTTCTCCCGATTTTTTTCTGTATTTTTTATGATCCTATGACAAAGCTGAATCTTTTCGCGTACTTACATTCTGACATAAACGGTACATATGAGCAGAAAATCATGCTTATCAAGGGCATAAATATTTTTAACAATATATGGATCACGCTTTACTTGATTTATCCAATATTGCGAATGCTAAGTCTTATGAAGAAGTGCAAATCAAGAATAAAGAAATACCAGCTGCTGTCGCTCATGATGTCGGTTACAATACTTAATATTATCTGTGCATATATATTTATCATGGGACCCTTCGGACAAAATCTTAACTGCCTGAGCGCAAATGCCTTTTTGGGCTTCCCCGATGAAACACCCAGATATGAATATAATCTTATACCGCTTCTGGCATTTGCCGCAGTAAATGCCATGCTAATGCTGCTGTTTAAGTTCCACGGTCTTGATCAGGTGGATTTTTTTCAGGAGCAAATGCTCAAGCACAGTATTGTGCAGCCGAATAAAAATATAAGAAATATAATGCATGCGTATAAAAATGAAATGCTTTCGGTAAACGTAATTGCCAAACAGCTCGCTATGAATACTGACGCCGAGAAACAAAAATACCTTATTGGACGTCTTGAAACTATTTCGCAGGATTATATCGACAATATAACATATATTATGAATATGCTGAAAAAGCAAAGCCCTGTTATAGTCTGCAACAATGCTATTGAATGTGTTGAACATGCCTTAAAAACGGTCTGCTGTGATAATTCAATTCATATAAACAAGATATATGAAACGGAGGGATGGGCGTATTTTGAGAAAAGCTGTCTGGAAAAGAGCCTGGTAAATATTATCAATAATTCAATAGAGGCAATACATATAGCGCAGCGTGAGGAGGGTAAAATTGATATATCTGTCTATGACGAATATGAATGGCTTATAATCAAGGTGACGGATAACGGTGTTGGCATACCTCAAAAAGAACAGCGTCATATTTGGAGCGCGTTTTACAGTACAAAGACTTCGACAAAAAACTGGGGCGTTGGGCTAAACTACGTTTATAGAATTATAAAAGCAATGAACGGGTTTGTATATGTGCAGAGCGAGGTGAATAAATTTACAACTATACAGATAGCTTTGCAGAATAAGCACATAAACTGAATGAAGGGGATTTTATGGATAAAATAAGGGTTGTTATAGTTGACGATATGATAGACCTTGTAGAATACTTTAAAAGTATTCTGAATAATGAGCCTGATATTGAGGTAGTCGGAACAGCATTGAGCGGTAAAGAGGGTGTGGACGTGACACTCTCTGTGAAGCCGGATATTGTACTTATGGATTTGCAGATGGAGTACGAATGTGCAGGAATAGAGGCAATCGAAAAAATAAAGCGTCAGGAGCCGGACATTAAAATAATAGTGCTGACAGTAAACGAGGATAATGAGATGCTGTTCAAGGCTTTTGCAGCCGGAGGAAACGAGTATATTTTAAAGACGGATTCCATAGTTAAGCTTATTGAATCCATACATCTTGTATACCATAACCAGTTGTCGCTGAGTCCTCAGATTTCACAAAAGATATTACGTGAATTCTCAAGACTGCGGACAGCGCAGGACAGTCTGCTGTATACGATGAATGTTATTTCCAAGCTTACCATGTCCGAGCTTGAGGTATTAAGAGCATTAAGCACCGGAAAATCGTATAAACAGGTGGCGGAGGAACGGTGTGTAGAAACATCTACTATCCGTTCGCAGGTAAACAGAATATTAAAGAAATTTGATGAAAAAAATATCAAGTCAATAGTGAAAAAGCTTGAGCCTTTTAATCTGCTTGATCTTGACATAACAAAGCGTTGATGATTTGTCAACGCTTTGTTTGTTTAAGGCAAGTTTATCTGCAAAAGCAGGTAAAATCGTCTATAAAAGTTAATATTGCGGAAAAAAATACGGCATGATAAAATAATTACAGGATGAGAGAGAATAATGAAGGGGATAGTGAACAAGTAATGAAATCAAAAAAAGTATCGGCACTTATTCTTGCGTGCTTCTGTATGCTGTCTTCGCTGACGTCATATGCATACGAAGAAAAGACTGAAGCTGAAACAGAAAGGGAAGTGCTTAATGCATTGGGAATATCGCTTCCGGCAGAGGCGGAGAACGGCTTTATCAACAAAGGCGAATTCGCGTATCTTGTTTGTGCAGCCACAAACGACAGTATAGCGCATATGTACTGTTATCTGAGCTTTGCAGACGTTAAGCTTGACGACTGGAGGCATGATGCCGTAATGGATATTGTCAATGCAGGGATTGCGGTAGGCTGCGGTGACGGCACTTTCGGAATTGATGAGAGCATTTCCGGTGATACGGCAGGACGGATTTTGCTGCGTATGCTGGGATACGGAAGAGTCATAAATCCGGAAAGCGACATTGTCAGCGCTTATTCCGGGGTGTACGCCGATATACTAAAGGGCGTATCAAGAAAAGATGCAATCACATATGCAGACGCGTATAAGGCAATATATAATGCGATGCAGCTAAAGTATATCGGTTATAATCTATCCGGCAGCAGCGATAATTATGCGTTGAGCGAAGAAACCTTTATGGAATATGCTTTCGATGTGAGTAAGCATTCGGGACGAATTACCGGTAATGAGTTCAGCTCCTTTGGCATAGGCAGCACCGGTGTAGGATACGGCAGGGTAGAGATTGACGGAGTAAGGTATGATACATGCGATACAGACGGCGCAAATGCCTATCTCGGATATTATGCCGACTACTACCTGAGAGAGGACGAGGTAATAAAAATTATTCCCCGCCGGGCGAATGATGTAAAGGTGATAAAAAGCAGTGAGATAAAGGATATCAGGGCGAACGGCAGTAATTTCGAGCTGAGGTATTCTCCCGATGACAGCACCAATAAAACAATAAGATTCCCGAAAACAAGTGACTTTGTATATAACGGTGAGGTGACTGAGTTCAGAAGTGATATTATCCGGAAGCTGAGAGATGAGCAGTTCGGAAGGGTGGAAATACTATCCTATAATGATGATTATACCGTATTTGTTTACGCTACCGATACTATGGTTGTGACAAATGTGTCGGCAATTAATTATGAGATTGTCGGTAAGCTTTATGAGCCGCTTTATTATGATAATAATGATAATCAGCGCAGTATTACCATTACCAGGGACGGAGTACAGATAAACGCAGAGGACATAAAAAAGGACGATATAGTAGAGGTTGAGCAGTCGCTCAGCGGTCAGATGGTAAAAATTAATGTGGTAACGCAAAGGTTCACCGGTGATCTGACATCTGGCATAAACGAGGACAAGGAAATCTCTGTTGACAATGTTGCATATACCTGTTCAAATTACTTTATTAATAATGTAATGGGCAAGCTTAATTTTGTGTTAGGTAAAAGATACACCTTCCTTTTCAACAGTCTGGGTGAGATTGTTGATATTGCCTCCGGCGAGGACTTTGAGGAAAAGGGTGAATTTTTGTATGTACTAAAAGCAAGATACTCTGAAGAGGAGGAATACGGCTTCATTAAGGCGGTTACGCTTGACGGCAGCATGGAACGGCGTGACCTTGCAGAATATGTAAGACTAAATGATGGAGCAAAGACCGATGCCGCGGTAATTGCAGAGCTGCTTGTGCCAAAAATTAACGGCATTCGTCAGTGCAGCCTGGTGTATGTTGAAAAAGACAGCGAGGGCAAGGTGTATAAAATATATACACCGGACGGAAAGCATGTTGACGGTACACCTTCAAACCAGGAGTATATAAAATCCGGAGCGGCGGCAGCAAACAGAAAGTTCAAGGAGCTGACAAAATGTTTCCTGATTAATACCAATGATATGAATTTCCCTGAGTTCTATATAGACAGTAACACAAAAATCCTTCAGGTGCCTTCGTCAGATTCATCTGATAGTGATTTTGACGAGGAGGGCAACTATCAGAAATGTCAGACCTCGGTGTTTTCCGATGCCAAGGATTACATAGTAGAGGCGTATAATTTTGACGAGTATAATGTTGCCGGCATACTGCTTTTGCGCAAGAGTAAAAGCTTTGATTCGCAGCGTGACAACAGCAATCTGATTATTGTCCGAAGTGTCACAAAGACTGTTGACAGCGACGGTGACGTAGTAGACGCAATTATAGGCTATCAGAACGGAGAAAAGGTTACAATACCGATTTATGATGAAGAAGCGCTATATTACACCAAAAACGGTAAAAAGACCGCCATTGACAAGGGTGATGTCATAAAAGTCGGATATGATCTGAGCGGAAGGGGGATTTTCAGCGAATACTTTAAGAATATTTATACCGATTTTGAACCGACGCCAAACCCCGAAGGCAGAAATGACGGCAACGCTGTCGCGATCGGAACGGTAGTTTCAGCAGACGGTGAGTTCCTGAGAGTGAGAATGGGAGCAAACGGAAGCATGGCTGAACGTGTATTCCGCGGCGAAGGAACGGTCACAGTATTTGATTTGTACGGTTCGGGCGCACAAAAGGGCAGCCGCGGTGACCTGACGCCGGGAAGATTGGTAATGCTGAGAGTTTTCTATTCAAAGGTAGTAGATATTATAGTCATAAATTAAAAGGAAGAAAGGAAGTAAAAACATGAAAAAGATTACAAAGAGAATCGCAGCTGTTACGGCATTGTCAGCTATGTGCGCGGGAATGCTTGTGGGATGCGGAAGTAAAACAACAGGCGGCGGTGCAGTAACAACAATAACTGTATGGACCAACAGTACGCATACTAAGGATATTATGCAGGAGCTTGTGGCTGATTATAATGAAACCACAGGCAAAGAGAAGGGCATATGTATTGATTATGTAGTGCAGGGCAGCGATTACCAGAAGGTAATGGATGTTGCAATTCAGACAAAGGAATTGCCGGATCTGTATTATCCCATCAACAGAATGGCAGATTTGGTAAAACAGGGCGCTGTTACGTCCCTTGACGATATGCCGGGCGGAGCGGAGTTTATAGACAGCTATAGCGGAACACCGCTGAATAATGTAAATATTTTCGGCGGAAAGACCTATACACTGCCATATAACGTAACGACGATTGGACTTTTGTATAATAAGGATATGTTTAAGGCAAAAGGCATTGTTGATGAAAACGGTGAGGCTAAAGCTCCGCAAACATGGCAGGAGGTAGTGGAGGACGCAAAGATCCTGACAGATCAGCAGGCGAAAGAGTACGGAATTGCGCTTCCGTTAAAGTGGAGCGGATATTTTGACTGGGATCTGATGAGACCGTTCTTTTCATCAACGGGAAGCCTTGGCTATGATAGTGAAAATAATAAGTATGACTATACAAAGCTGACGCCTGCATTTGAATTTTTGAAGCAGATTAAAGAGGATAACTCATATTACATAGGCGCAGAAGGCTTGGACAACGACCCCGCAAGAGCACAGTTTGCAGAGGGTAATATCGGTATGAAGCTTGGTGCTTCATGGGACGTAGGCGTTTTGAACGACCAGTTCCCTGCGAAGATTGACTGGGGTGT
>CAMFCK010000044.1 GCA_945948775.1 uncultured Clostridia bacterium | reverse complement strand
ACCGGAGGATCTTGCTGCAATTGAAGCTGAAATGAAAAAAATTGCAAAGGAAAACCTTAAAATCGAACGTTTTGAACTTCCGCGCGCTGAGGCGCTTGAACTAATGAAAGATGAGCCGTATAAGGTAGAACTGATAAATGACCTTCCGGAGGACGCGGTAATTTCCTTTTATAAACAGGGAGAATTTTGCGACCTTTGCGCAGGACCGCATGTGAATTACACCAGCAAGATAAAGGCATATAAGCTTCTTAGCGCTACAGGTGCATACTGGCGCGGTGACGAGAAGAACAAAATGCTTCAGCGTATTTACGGCACGGCATTCTTCTCAAAGGAGGAGCTTGCCGCACATCTTGAACAGCTTGAGGAAAACAAAAAGCGCGACCATAATAAGCTCGGACGCGAGCTTGAGCTGTTTACAACATCGGATATTATTGGTCAGGGGCTTCCGATACTTCTGCCGAAGGGCGCAAGAATAATCCAGATTTTACAGCGCTTTGTTGAGGATGAGGAGCAAAAGCGCGGCTGGCAGATGACTAAAACGCCGCTTATGGCAAAAAGCGATCTTTATAAATTATCCGGGCATTGGGATCATTATCAGGACAGCATGTTTATTCTCGGTGATCCCGAAAAGGATAAAGAGGTGTTTGCGCTGCGTCCTATGACCTGTCCGTTCCAGTATCAGGCTTACCTTAACAGAGGACGATCATACCGTGATCTGCCGATGCGTCTGAGCGAAACATCAACATTGTTCAGAAATGAAGCTTCCGGCGAAATGCATGGTCTGATTCGCGTCAGACAGTTTACAATATCCGAGGGACATCTTATGTGTACGCCGGAACAGCTTGAGGCAGAATTTAAGGGCTGCCTTGAGCTTACAAACTATATGCTGAAAACGCTTGGCCTTTATGATGATGTGTCCTACCGTTTTTCACAGTGGGATCCTGATAACCGTGAAAAGTATATAGGTACAGACGAGCAATGGAACGAAGCCCAGGGCGTTATGAAAACTATTCTTGATGACCTTGGCATTGATTATAAAATCGGAGTAGGTGAAGCTGCGTTCTATGGGCCTAAGCTTGACATTCAGATAAAGAATGTTCACGGTAAGGAGGATACGCTTGTTACGCTGCAAATCGACCAGATGCTTGCAGAAAAATTCGGAATGGAGTATGTTGACCGTGACGGCACAAAGAAGAATCCGTATATAATACACAGAACATCTATCGGCTGCTATGAGCGCACGCTTGCGCTGCTTATTGAAAAATATGCCGGAGCTTTCCCGCTGTGGCTTGCTCCGGTTCAGATTAAGCTCATACCGATAGCCGACAGACATCTTGATTATGTATATGAGGTAAAGAAAAAGCTTGAAGCGGCTGGCATTATCCGTCTTGAAATTGATGATCGCTCTGAGAAGGTAGGATACAAAATCAGGGAAGCGCAGCTTGAAAAGGTGCCGTATATGATTATTGTCGGCGACAAGGATATTGAGAATAATGTTATATCAGTCCGTTCACGCAAAGACGGAGATCAGGGCAGCATGAGCATTGATGCTTTTATTGCTGCAGCACTTGACGAAATAAACGAGAAGAGGATCTAATATGAAGCCCTCAAATCCAAGGTTTGAGGGCTTCACACATTATCCATTTCATGCATATTGTAATTATATGCATGAAGGGGTGATTATTAATGAGAGTCGGTGTATACACAGGGCGTGTGCGTGTACGCAGTATTTTTTCTGTTAGCGCTGTGATAATTTTGTTTTGTTTTATATCCGGCATGTTTATCACGCGCGCATCACCGATATTCAAGATTCGTGCCGCCGACGCCGCTTCGCAAGAGGTACGAAGGATTGTTGCTGATGTTGCAAGCAGAACCATCGCTGAAAACGATGTGGATTTAATCGAAAAAACAATAGGGAGCAACGGAGAAATTTCAATGCTGAGCATAAATTCCGTACAGTTGAACAAGCTAAGAGCAGAATTTACGTCAGAATTGATTTCACAACTTTCAAAAAGCACAAAAACTACAATATATATTTCACTTGGCAGTCTTTTGAATAAGGAAATTTTCCAGGGTGCAGGCGTAAGAATCCCGACAAAGATAACTTTTGGATCGATTTCTGATGTTGATTTCGAGGAAGAATTTATAAGCGCCGGCATCAATCAGACAAAACATCTTGTCAGCTTGAAAGTAACAGTTACAACAGCAGTTGTATCAGCTTTTATGTGTGATACCCGCAAAATAGAAACAAGTCTGCCGCTATGTGAGAATATAATCATCGGCAAGGCGCCGCAGTATTACTCAGACAGACTTGGAATTGCCGCAAAGGGAGAATAAACGTATGGATAAAATTGAAATCAAACAGAGAATAGATGAGCTGCGCAGTCAATTGGAATATCACAGCAGGCAGTATTATGTGTACGATGCACCCGAAATCAGTGATTTTGAATATGACAGGATGATGCGTGAGCTTGAGACTCTGGAGCAAGCAAATCCGGAGTTTGCCTCGCCGCTTTCGCCGACCGTAAGGGTAGGCGGCGCAGTTCTTGACAAATTTGACTCAGTTACTCATACTGTGCGGATGGAAAGTCTGCAAGACGCGTTTGATTTTGATGAGGTGCGTGAATTTGATAAGCGCGTGCATGCGGCTGTTGACAGCTGCAGCTATGTAGTTGAGCATAAAATAGATGGTCTGTCCGTATCGCTTGAGTACAGAAACGGTGAATTTGTGCGCGGTTCGACTCGCGGCGATGGTACGGTTGGAGAAGATGTGAGCGAAAATATTAAAACAATTGCCTCCGTTCCGCTAAGACTCACCAAGCCGATACCGTATATTGAAGTTCGCGGTGAGGTTTATATGCCGCGTGACAGCTTTTTGCGCCTCAACGAACTGCGCGAGGAGAGGGAGGAGCAGCCGTTTGCAAATCCGCGCAATGCCGCAGCCGGATCTTTAAGACAGTTGGATCCGAAAATTGCAGCAGAGAGGAAGCTTGACATATTCGTATTCAATATTCAACAATTGGAGGGCGAAGAGATAATATCACATATTGAGGGCTTGCATTTATTAAAAGAACTCGGTTTTAAAACTATTTTGAATGATAAAATATTCAATGATATAAATTCGGCAATTGACGAAATCAACAGGATTGCTGATGAACGCGGCTCTCTGCCGTTTGATATTGACGGTGCAGTGATTAAGGTAAATGAGCTTGATTTGCGCCGAGAGCTTGGTTCTACCTCCAAGTTCCCGAAATGGGCAATTGCATATAAGTATCCGGCGGAACGACAGAAAACAAAAATTAACGATATTATTGTGCAGGTCGGCAGAACAGGCGCTGTCACGCCGCTTGCCATTTTAGAGCCTGTGAGAATTGCAGGTTCAACAGTTTCACGTGCAACACTGCATAACAGCGATTATATTGCCGAAAAAGATATAAAAATAGGCGATACTGTCATTATTGAAAAGGCAGGAGATATTATTCCGGCTGTTGTTGAGGTCGTGCTTGGCGAGCGTGACGGTACACAAAAGGAATTTAAAATGCCGAAAACCTGTCCTGCGTGCGGAGCTGAGGTGGTTCGTGAAGACGGCGAGGCAGCTTACAGGTGTACCGGAATTAATTGTCCGGCGCAAAGAATGAGGCATATTATTCATTTTGTGTCGCGCAATGCAATGGATATTGACGGACTTGGTTCTGCTGTGATTGAACAGCTGCTGAATAATGGATTAATAGAAACGGCAGCAGATTTATATTTTCTGAGAAAAGAAGATATTGCTGCGCTTGATAAAATGGGCGAAAAATCAGCAGAAAACCTATTGGATGCCCTTGAACGCTCAAAAACAAATAAGCTTTCAAGAGTAATTACTGCGCTCGGAATCCGCCATATAGGAGAAAAAGCCGCAAAGGTTCTGTCAAAGAGCTATACGTCAATGGATTTGCTGATGAGTGCGGATAAGGATGATTTAATGCAAATCAATGAAATAGGCGAAACTATGGCAGAAAGCATTGTTTCATTCTTCGACGAAGCTCAGAACAGGGCATTTATAAAGCGGCTTGAAGATGCTGGAGTATCACTTGATATACCTGAAGATGACAATACAGATGATCGCTTTGCCGGCATGACATTTGTGCTAACAGGGACGCTTTCGGGCTACACAAGAAATGAAGCAAGCGCAATTATTGAAAATTTTGGCGGAAAAACCTCGTCCTCTGTGTCAAAAAAGACAAACTATGTTCTTGCCGGAGAAGAAGCAGGGAGTAAACTTGAAAAGGCGCAGAAGCTTGGAGTAAAAATTATCAGCGAACAGCAATTTGGTGAAATGATATTATGAGAAATTATATTGAAACGCCAAATTTGCCGCAAAATAGTGTTGATACAGTTGTAATAAGCGGAGAATTATCAGAGCGATGTGAATACAGACTTAATGAGTTTGGTGTTTCATGTATCAGGACGGCACGCAATGCTGCTCTTTATGATGCTGTTGCATACCATGCAGATATGGTTATGTATCATGCAGGCGGAAGTAATATTATTTGCGAGCCGGAATTTATTTGTGCAGTTGATGGGCTTACCCCTACTCTAAACATATGTTCGGGAAATAAGTTATCTGATAAATATCCGTATGACATTGCATATAACGCTGCAAGAGTAGGCAATTACCTGATTTGCAATAAAAGATACACTCAGCAGCAAATAATCAAGCATTGTACAGACGAAGGGATAACTATCATTAACGTGAAACAAGGTTATGCAAAATGTAATGTATGTATAATTGATGAGAACTCAATTATAACTTCTGACAATGGAATTGCGTTGGCTGCAAAAAGCTATGGTCTTGACGTACTGTTAACTGATGACAATGATATTTTTCTGAAAGGACTTAATCATGGATTTCTTGGCGGTGCATCAGGAAAAATTTCTCCTGATAAGCTTGCCGTCAACGGAAATATAAAGTATCACAGAAATCATAAAGAGATTATGAAATTTGCAAATGCACGTGGAATTGAAATAATATCTTTAAGTGATAATATAATAGAAGATATTGGTTCAATTTTACCTCTTTATGAAAAATCCACATCAAAGTCATATAAAGAGTAATTTATATGACTTTGATTTATGATGAGCGGAGACGGGGGTGCGGACATATTCTTGGACTGTTTTCAAGCTGTTAATCCAAGACCATGTCTGTACTCTTTCGGGCTCATATATCCCAAAGACTGTTTGTTTGGTTTCGTATTATACCAGTTAATATAGCTGTTAATTTCATCTATGAAATCCCCTATACCACCGAAAACTTTGCTGTTTCCGATGGTATTTTTTAATCAATGACTATTGTCTGCAATAATTAAATAGCATCAAATCAGTATCATTGCAGTTTTTTAAGTCTTGAAAAGCCTTATTTTATGCGACTTTCAAGCATTTTGTTTATTATTCCCACTCGGTGCGTTATAACATGATTTATGTTGTATCACCTGATTTTAAGGCGTTTTCATCGCCGTTTCCGCTTAAAATCTTTTAATTATTTTGTGTTTTGTGGTATCCGTTATCAATTTGTTATCATCTACATGTTAACATAATATTTATAATAAATCAAGGGGTAGTTAACATTTATCAAACTATTTTTTCTATGCCGCCGCATTCATATTGATATTCTCAATAACTTTACGGATTCCTGCCCATACAGACAGGTCTGTAAAGATTTCAACTACGCTGCCTTTATCTGTAAACGGAGCATCTTGCAGCACAGATAAATCCTTCATCACTCCGTTATGAACAATATATTCAACAATCTGATTGACAAAATATATCTGTCTGCTGTCCAAATTTGTATTGCTTAAAAATTCTGAAAATGCTTCCTTTGCAGCATTCATATCAAGGCCGACAATTTCACGAACGAACTCACCAAGCGGTTTTTCGCCGTATTCGGCAGTATATTCTTCTTTCGTTCCGACCTCATTCCACAAAATCTTTTCAAGTTCTGCTATATCCTCTTGAACAAGCGGAACATTTCCTTTAAGCTTTGCAATTACGCTGTTGTCCTGATGCTGTCTTACATAATATTCAGCTTTTGCTCTGTAATTTTTAAGGTCATCGCTTTCAAGTTCAGATTCTTTCCACTCGGTTGAAAGAATATCATCACCGAAATTGGTGTCATATCTTAAAACATTTTGCGGAATATACTTTATCAAATTACGAAGTGATTCACGAATATATTCAAAATCATTTACTCCGCAATTATCCAAATAATCCGTATGCAAAATTTTATTGATAAGTTCAGACTTTGCCGATATCTCCGGAATATTTGCAACGCTTGCAATTCCGCTTACTTTTTTGAATAAATCGCTTCTGTGCCTGCCATAACCCTTACCTGCGAGATATGCAAGTTCAATTCCATACATAAGTGCATCAAAACGCACAGCACTTGCCTCGTCTTCATCCGGAATTATAAGGGGTGCAAGTTCCTCTTTGATAATCAGCGTATCTTCATATGTAAGCGATACATAATTTTCTTCACTTGAATATAATTCAACATACTTTAAATGTTGTTTTACTGCAAAATTATCTTTGCTGAGTTCTCGAACTTTTGTTACCATTTCGCCAACCAAACTCTTACGAAAAGCAATTAAATCCTCAGTCTGATAAGCAATATCTTGGAGTTTAAAGATAATTTGCGATTTCAGGTTAAATATTGCTCCCTGAAGTGCCATCTGATTTGCCGTAGGTTTTCCCTTATTCATTCTGAAAAATTCAAAGTTGCCGCACAAATCAAAAATGTAAAATTTATTTTTATCTTCTCCATCCAACAGTCCGGGGCAAAGACGAGTGCCACGCC
>CAMFCK010000043.1 GCA_945948775.1 uncultured Clostridia bacterium | reverse complement strand
TCCGGTCCATGCTCTGCCTCGATCATCCAGTCCAAGGCAGCTTTTTCCGGATCGGCATGTTCATCGCACAGTATTATTGCCTCGCTCGGTCCTGCAGGCAGTCCTGCGTCTATGTAGCTTGCAAGCACACGCTTTGCAGCCGTCGCGTAGCTGTTGCCCGGGCCGATGATCTTATGGCATTTCGGGATAGTTTCGGTTCCGTATGCCACAGCAGCTACCGCCTGTATTCCGCCAACCTTATATATTTCTGTTATTCCGATAATCTTTGCCGCCGCCAAAATAGCGTCGTCCACCTCGCCTTTTTCATTCGGAGGCGTTACTACAACAATTTTAGGTACCTTTGCAACCACGGCAGGAATTGCCAGCATACATAATACCGAGGGGAAGCTGCCCTTGCCGTGCGGCACATAAAGGCAGACATCAACTATCGGAGTAGTCTTTTCTCCGACCATAAGCCCGTCATCCACCATTGTGAACCACATTTCCTCAGGAAGCTGCTTTTCATGGAAGTCATAAATATTCTTATAAGCATATTCAATCGCCTCGCGTGTCTCTGCGTCAAGGTTTTTATAACCTGCCTCTATTTCCTCCTGAGTTACCTTCATTTTATCAGTGCTGAGCTTTACATGGTCAAATTTTTCTGTATATTCAAGCACCGCCGCATCGCCGCGCGCACGAATATCATTCGATACCTCTGTGGCAACCTTCATCTGCTCTGTAATATCAAGCTCTGCTCGGCGCATGATAAATTCGCGCTGCTGTTTTGTCATCTCGGATAATTTGTATATATTTGGCTGCATTTCTATCTCCGTTCCGCCGCAAAAATCGGCACATAGTTTTATATCTTAAGGACAAGCCGAAACGCTAATCCTCCTGCTTGAGGATCTCTTTCATTTTATCAAGAAATCCTCGCTGTTTTTTATAATTCTTTCCTTCTGTTTCCGCTTCAAACTCACGCAGAAGATTTTTTTGCTTATTTGTAAGATTTTTCGGAATCTCTACCTCTATATTTACATATTCATCGCCGCGGCCTTTGCCCCGGATATAAGGTATTCCCTTTCCACGCAAACGAAATACCGAGCCTGCCTGCGTTCCCTCAGGAATATCATACTCCACTACGCCGTAAAGCGTTGGAACCTTTACGGTCGCGCCAAGTGCCGCCTGCACAAAGGTAACCGGCAAATCTATATAAACGTCATAGTCCTCACGTCGGTAAATTTCGTGCGGCTTTATTCTGACTGTAACCAGCAAATCACCGTTTGGTCCGCCGCGCTCTCCCGGCTCTCCGTTTCCAGACAGCTGCATTGTCTGTCCGTCATTTATTCCCTGAGGCACATCTATTTCAATAGTTTTCGGTGTGCGAATCTTACCGGTTCCGTGACAGTCGCGGCATGGTTCTCTTATAATCTTGCCCGTTCCGTGACAATCCGGACAGGTAGTCACGTTTGTCATATAACCGAGCGGAGTCCTCGTCTGCGTCTGAACCTGACCTCTGCCGCCGCAGCGTGAACAGGTTTCCGGCTGTGTACCCGCTCTTGCGCCTGTTCCATGACAGCTTTTGCAGTTTTCCTGCTTTGCTATGTTGATTTTCTTTTTACAGCCGAAAGCCGCTTCTTCAAAGGAAATCTCAATAACTTTACGTATATCCGCACCTCTCTTCGGCGCATTCTTTCTGCTCGAACCGCCGAATCCTCCAAAGCCGCCGAACATATCGAATATATCCCCGAAATCGAATCCGCCTCCGAAGCCGGAACCTCCTGCATTAAAATTCGGATCAACTCCGGCATGACCATATTGGTCATAGCGCGCACTCTTTTCCGAATCGGAAAGCACCTCATACGCTTCATTTATCTCTTTAAATTTTGCTTCTGCCTGCTTATCTCCCGGATGCAGATCCGGATGATACTTTTTTGCCTCCTTGCGGTAAGCCTTCTTTATTTCATCATCACCGGCGCCCTTCTGTACGCCGAGCACTTCATAATAATCTTTTTTATCAGCCACTTTTTTCACCTCAAGCTTCCATAATTATATCAAATACTGTCCGTTTTGTAAATAGGATAAAAATAATTATGCCAAAAACTTGTTAAATTCTACATAATGATATTGATTTTGTTTGCAGAAAACAGGGCAATACCGCACAATCTGCATAATACGCTGAGGGGCTGTCTTTTGACAGCCCCGGCAAATATAGTTATTTGTTATCATCGTCTACCTCACGGTAGTCCGCTTCATAAACATTATCGGCTCCTGCCGCTCCCTGAGCACCGCCTGCTGCGTCAGCGCCGCCGTTAAAGCTGTTCGGATCAAAGCCCTGACCGCCCTGAGGATTTGCCTGCTGATAAAGCTTTTCGGAAATCTTATAAAACTTCTGCTGAAGCTCATCCGCCGCATTCTTGATAGCCTCTGCATCAGTACCCTTCAATGCCTCTTTGACCTTTGTGATCTCTGCCTCAACAGCAGATTTGTCAGCCGCGTCAACTTTATCGCCAAGCTCGTTTAAGGTCTTTTCACACTGGTACACAATACTTTCGGCATTATTTCTTGTTTCAACCTCTTCCTTGCGCTTTCTGTCTTCCTCTGCATATTTTTCCGCTTCCTTAACAGCGCGGTCAATATCCTCATCGCTGAGGTTTGTTGAAGATGTAATGGTTATCTTCTGCTCGTTGCCTGTTCCCATATCCTTTGCGGATACCTTAACGATACCGTTTGCGTCAATGTCGAAGGTTACCTCAATCTGAGGAACGCCGCGCGGCGCCGGAGCAATTCCTGTCAGGCTGAAGCGTCCTAAGGTCTTATTATACTGAGCCATATCGCGCTCACCCTGCAGAACATGTACCTCAACACTTGTCTGACCGTCTGCAGCGGTAGAGAATATCTGCGACTTCTTTGTAGGAATGGTCGTATTACGATCAATAAGTCTTGTGAATACACCGCCCATTGTTTCGATACCAAGTGACAGCGGCGTTACATCAAGCAATAGCAGATCCTTTACATCGCCGCCGAGAACGCCTGCCTGTACAGCTGCGCCGATAGCAACGCACTCATCAGGGTTTATACCCTTGTGCGGCTCCTGCCCCATTTCAGCCTTAACCGCCTCCTGGACAGCAGGGATTCTTGAAGAACCGCCGACTAACAGCACCTTGTCTATGTCGCTCTTTGACAGTCCTGCGTCCTTCATAGCGTTTCTTATGCATACAAGCGTTTTCTGAACAAGGTCAGCCGTCAGCTCATCAAACTTAGCCTTGGTAAGAGTGATATCCATATGCTTAGGACCGTCCTGATCCACCGTAATAAACGGCAGATTGATGTTTGAGGTAACAGTGCCCGAAAGCTCTATCTTTGACTTCTCGGCAGCTTCCTTCAAACGCTGCATTGCGGTTTTATCATTTGAAAGATCAATGCCGGTATCCTTTTTAAATTCGTCTATAAGATATTTGATAATCCTGTCGTCAAAATCGTCACCGCCGAGTCTGGTATCGCCGTTTGTGGAAAGCACCTCAAATACTCCGTCGCCAATTTCAAGAATTGACACATCAAAGGTACCGCCGCCGAGATCGTAAACCATTACCTTCTGGTCGGTATCGTTCATTCCGTATGCAAGCGCTGCCGCCGTCGGCTCGTTGATTATTCTCAAAACCTCAAGCCCTGCAATCTTGCCCGCGTCCTTTGTAGCCTGTCTTTGTGAATCCGAAAAATATGCAGGAACCGTAATAACAGCCTGTGTCACAGGCTCTCCGAGATAGCTCTCAGCGTCCTGTTTCAGCTTGGTAAGGATCATAGCGGAAATTTCCTGCGGTGTGTATGCCTTGCCGTCTATCGAAACGGTATGAGCAGTACCCATCTCACGCTTTATTGACATTATTGTTCTGTCAGCATTGGTAACAGCCTGTCTTTTTGCGACCTGTCCGACTATTCTTTCGCCGTCCTTTTTGAATGCAACTACAGACGGCGTTGTTCTTGCGCCCTCTGAATTTGCAATAACTACAGGGTTACCGCCCTCAATTACTGCTACGCAGCTGTTTGTCGTTCCCAAGTCTATACCTATAATTTTTCCCATGATAATCAACCTCCATCTTAAATTTCAATATTTATACGCGCTTTTTAGTGCGATATTTTTTTAGTTTGCCACCTTAACCATTGAATGGCGGACTATACGTTCACCCTTGTAGGTGTAACCTTTCATGTACTCCTCGACAATAGTATTGTCTGTTACTGTTTCATCCTCAACATGCTGAATAGCATTATGAATATTAGGGTCAAATTCCTCTCCTACTGCCGCTATTTCCTCAATGCCGAGTTTGGAAAGCGCATCCCGCATCTGCTTTGCCACAAGCTCCACGCCTTGCTTTACCTTGACCGCTTCTTCACTTGAGACCTCAAGCTCAAGCGCACGGTCCAGATTATCAAGAACCGGCAGAAACGCTGCGGCAGTATCAATAACCGCGTCGGCATACCGCGCTTCCTTTTCTCTCGTTGTACGTTTCTGATAATTATCATATTCCGCACAAAGCCTGATATATTTATCCTCCAGCGCTCTGTATTTCTCCTGCTCCGCATCCTCCGATGCTGCAGGCTGCTCTGGTTTGGCTTCTTCACTCTCAGGCGCTTCCGTCTGCGTTTCTTCAGCGTCCGGCATCTGTTCCTCTTCAATTACCTCCTCCGCATTCTGCGCAGGCTTTTCCTCCTTACTCAAATCTACCCCTCGCCTTCTGTATCATATAGCTGCTTTAATATATTATCAATGTGACTGGAAATACAGTCAAGGCTTGCAATCACCTTGGCGTAATTCATACGCTTTGGTCCAATCACACCTATTTTTCCAAGAACTCTCTTTCCAAATCTATAGTCCACCGTAACCAGACTGGAATTTTCAAGCGCCTCAAAATCATTTTCCGCGCCGATTTTTATTCCGACTCCGTCCGTTATCTCATCCTTGCTCCCCCCTATAAGCTTTACAAGATTTTCCTTGTTCTCAAGAAAATCCATCATCTCACGCGCTTTTTTGACATCGGAAAATTCCGGATACTGCAAAATTGATTTTGCATTGTTTATATAAACCTCCGTTTCGTCCAGATCATCAATTGCTTCGTAAAGAAAGTTTAAAATAGCAATGACATTTTTAGTAGGAATTTTCAGCTCCGTTTCCGCAAAATCCTCTATTTCCTTTATCATCTCAAGCGTAATCTCGTCCGCCACCCTGCCTGCAAGACGCTCGTTGAATACGCTTTGCAGTCTTGAGGTGTCTTCCTCCGATATATCAACGGCAAGCACACGGTTTTTGATAAGCCCGGAACGCGTTACTATAATCAGCATCAGCATACCGTTGCCGAGATTAACAAGGTCAAGCTTCTGTATGGTTGATCGGTTAAGCGCAGGACTTGTAACCACCGTAGTATAATCGGTCAGCGTCGAGGCAACTATGCTTGCACGCTTTATCAGAACATCAAGCTGACTCACACGCTCTGCAAGAGCATTTTTCAGCTCCTCTACCGCTTCAACGCTCATCTGATAACGCTGCATCAGCGAATTTACATAGAAACGGTAACCGCTGTCCGACGGTATTCTTCCTGCCGAGGTATGCGGCTTTACCAGATACCCCATATCCTCCAGATCCGCCATCTCATTGCGAATAGTCGCACTGGAAAGCCCAAGCTCGTTGCGCTTTGAAATCGCGCGCGAGCCTACCGGCTCCGCCGTACCGATATACTCATCAATTATAGCCTGAAGTATTTTTTGCTTTCTGTCCGACAGCTCCATTGCGGCATCCTCCTTTATCCGGCAGTGTTTTTTTGTTAGCACTCTTCTTTATTGAGTGCTAACAATTATAAAATATCACCATTTACCCGATTTGTCAATAGTAAAATGATTATTTTACAAAATATTCATAAAAATTCCCGTTTTTATACATATTCACACATAACGGAGTTTGAAACGCATATTCCGTCATCTGTCAGGCGAAAACCATCGTTTGTTTTTTCCATCAGTCCAAGAGAAATAAATCTGTCCGTCACTCCGCGGTAGCTTTCATAAAAATCCATACCAAATCTTTTTCTGAATTCACGTTCTGAAATTCCCTCGCGCAGTCTGAGCGCCATTATAATAAATTCCGCGCGCATATCATCTTCTGTCAGCTTTTCTCCACCCGCAGTACGCGTGCCGGAAAGGTACTGCTGCATATCGTCAGTATTATAAAAGCGTTCACAGCCAATATACGAGTGCGCCGCAAGACCTGCGCCTATATACTCCTCACAGCGCCAGTATTTGAGATTATGCTTACATTCTCTGTTAGGTTTTGCAAAATTAGAAATCTCATACTGAATATATCCCGCCCCGGCAAGTTTTTTTTGCGCAAGCGCATACATCGCACGTTCCGTTTCCTCATCAGGCAGTTCAAGAGTACCTTTTCTTTCTTCTTCATGCAGCAAGGTGCCTTCTTCAAGAATAAGCGAATAACAGGATATATGCTCCGGCTCAAACGCCAAGGCCTCGTCAAGGGTTTGTCCAAAGCTTTCTATCGACTGACCGGGCAGCGCGGACATCAGATCTATATTTATGTTGTCAAAGCCGGCGCGTCTTGCAAGCTCAAGAGTTTGTGCGGCTTCATGCGCGCTGTGCGCCCTGCCGATGCGCAAAAGCTCTTTATCCGAAAAGCTCTGAACTCCGACCGAAAGTCGATTGCAGCCTGCGTTCCGCATTACCGTCAGCTTTTCGGCATCAAGCGTTTTAGGATTTGCCTCAATGCTCCATTCACAGTCCGGAGTCGTTGTGAAGCAGGAATTTATATAAGAAAAAAGACGTTCCATCTGCGCTGCACTAAGACAGCTCGGAGTTCCGCCGCC
>CAMFCK010000042.1 GCA_945948775.1 uncultured Clostridia bacterium | reverse complement strand
TATCTGCTCCTGCGGAATTTATTAACATTTTGATTTATTTTGCGCTATGTTATGCGAGCTCCAGACAGAAGGTGAAAGTGGTATATTTTACGTCGCTGCCTTCTTTTGCACAGGTGCTTTCCGCCCAGATACGGCTGTTGTGCAGCTTCATGATATTCTTTGCCATAGAAAGTCCGAGCCCTGCGCCGCTTTTGTCTTTGCCGCGGGATTTGTCGGTTTTGTAAAATCTGTCAAATACATGGTTGAGATCCTTCTGCTCAATGCCGATACCGAAATTCCCGACGCGTACAAAGGCTGAGTGAGCGTCACACCAGACTGAAACGCTGATTTTAGTGTTTTCGTAGCTGAATTTGACCGCGTTATCAAGAAGATTGATGATAACGCGCAGTATGGAATCCTTATCTGCAAGCACATTTATTTGATCATGTGAAAAAGATACGTCAAGCTCAAGAGATTTCTGCTCGATTTTACTTTCAAGGCTGATTATTGCAAGACGTACTGTTTCGCATATATCAAACTTTTTCATGTCGAGATGATATTCGGACGAGCTCATCTTTGACATTTCAAGCATATCGGTAGCCATACGCGTAAGCCGCTTTGATTCGTTAAGTACAATCGTCAGATATTCATCGCGCTTCTCGGGGGGAATAGTTCCGTCAAGAATACCGGCAACAAAACCCGATATGGATGTCATAGGCGTACGAAGCTCGTGGGACACGTCTGAAATAAAATTCTGACGCATTTTCTCAAGCTGTTCCAACGAGTCCGCCATGTAATTGAAACTTGAAGCAAGCTGACCGATTTCGTCGTGAGAAGTAACCGGCAGGCGCTTATCAAATTTCCCGGAGGCGATGTCCAGTACAGCTGAATTAATACCGGCAATAGGACGCGAGATTTTCTTCGACTGCCAGTATATTATAAATACCGCGATTATCATTGATTGCAGACTTGACATAAGAAATATTCTCACAAAATCTGCAAAGGACGCGTTTATAACATTTAGCGGCGTATTGAAAAAAATGCCGCCGATAGTGGTATTGTTATATATTATAGGTATACCAACAACAAAAACGAGACCGGGATAATAGCTTCCGAAGCTGGAGTAGCTGCGTATGGTTTCGCCGGCAAGAACCTGCGTGCTCATGGACGAAGGCGCCATTTTAATATTATTTGTAGAGGCATATACCTCGCCGTTTTCATTGATAACAGTAATATCAGCATTTACGATAGTTGACCAGGACGCAAGAGAGGTGTTATAAAGACTGCGGATGCGGTAATCATTCATATCCTCCATAACAAGCATTGTAAGATAAGAGATACTTCCTGATGCTTTTTTTGCCTCGTCGAATTGTTGGTCGGAGATATGATGGATATAAAATCCGCTCATTGCGCCGAACAGAGTGGCAAGTATGAAGATGAGGATTATACTGTACACCCAAAAAAGTCTGCCAAAGATAGATTTATACACTATCCTCTCACCTCGAATTTATATCCTACACCCCAGACGGTTTTCAGCTGCCAGTTGCCTTCGACGCCCTCAAGCTTCTCGCGCAGGCGCTTTATATGCACGTCAACAGTACGCGAATCACCGAAATAATCAAAGCCCCATACTTCTTCAAGCAGCTGCTCGCGCGTATATACGCGGTTCGGGTTTGAGGCAAGAAAATACAAAAGCTCAAGCTCTTTTGGGGGCGCTTCTACTATTTTGCCACAGATGGTAAGCTCATAATTTTCTATATTCACCGTCAGATTGGTATAGGAAATCTCCTTTTTCTGCTCAGGCTCCTTTGCGTCCGATCGGCGAAGAACGGCTTTTACACGGGCAACCAGCTCTTTTGCTTCAAACGGCTTTGTAAGATAATCATCCGCGCCAAGCTCAAGACCGAGCACCTTGTCGAAGGTTTCGGATTTTGCCGTAAGCATTATGATAGGAACATTGGAGCTGCGGCGGATCTCACGGCATACCTGCCAGCCGTCCGGCTCCGGTATCATTATATCAAGAATTATCAGATCAGGCGATTCGGATTTGAAGTTTGAAAGAGCTTCGCTGCCGTCCTTTGCACTTATTGCGGTAAAGCCCTCATTTTCAAGATACAGCCTGATTAGCTCAACTATATTGCTTTCATCATCAACTATAAGAATTTTGTTGTTCATTTTAAAATGCTCCCTTCTCTAAGCGACAGGCAATAGCAAACAGTAAAGAAGGCTTTACTGTTTGCTTCTGCCGACGGCTCATATATAAACAGGACTGCCGCTCAGCTTACAGCACGGTAAAACACCGGATTTACGGCGTTTATAGATCATACGTCAAGCTGCTGCGGACAGTCCTGCATTTGAGGCAGTTGTATATGATATACCTTTTTTCAGAACTATCTCTGAACTCTGCCCGAGCCGTCTCCGCCGGCAAGATTGTCAACATCTGCTCTTGAAACCATGTTGAAGTCTCCGGGGATAGTATGCTTCAGAGCTGAAGCTGCAACACCGAACTCAAGCGCGGACTTAAAGTCCTTGCCGTCCATAAAGCCGCAGATAGTACCTCCGGCAAAGCTGTCGCCTCCGCCGACTCTGTCTACGATCGGTGAAATTCTGTATTCTCTTGAATGATAAAATTCCTTTGTATCACGTGAGTATATACAAGCCGACCAGCCGTTATCCGAAGCTGAATGGCTTACGCGCAGGGAGGAAATAACATATTCAAAATTGAACTTTTCAACCATCTGAACAAAAATGTCCTTGTAGCCTGCAAGCTCAAGCTCACCGCTGGTGACATCTGTGTTTCCGGGCTTGAAGCCAAGAACCTTTTCAGCGTCCTCCTCGTTTCCTATGCATATGTCAACATACTTCATCAGATTTGTCATGACCTTCTGCGCCTTTTCGCTTGACCAGAGCTTCTTTCTGAAGTTTAGGTCACAGGAAACCTTTACGCCCTTTGCTTTTGCAGCCTTCAAAGCCACCTCTGTAAGCTCTGCCGCAGCATCGGATATAGCAGGTGTGATTCCTGTGAAGTGGAACCAGTCTGCACCTTCAAATATAGCGTCAAAGTCAAAGTCGTCCGGTGTAGCTGTTGAGATTGAGGAATGAGCGCGGTCATATACAACATTAGAGGCTCTCATTGCGGCGCCGGTTTCAAGAAAATAAATTCCAAGACGCTCGCCGCCCTTTGCGATATGCTTAGTTTCAACGCCCATCTTGCGAAGAGCTGCAACAGCGCTTGCGCCTATAGGATTTTCAGGAACCTTTGTCACAAACTCGGCTTCGTGTCCGTAATTTGCAAGCGATACGGCTACATTTGCTTCGCCGCCGCCGTAGCAAACGTCAAATTCGTCTGCCTGAATAAATTTTTCATTTCCGGGAGTGGATAATCTGAGCATTATCTCACCCATTGTAACTATTTTACCCATTTTATCAATTCCTCTTTCTTATGTAATCAGTTTGCGCGTGCAGCCTTGATATTCTTGATGAAGGCCTTTGCTTTTGCTGTGATATCGGCATAATCGCCTGTCTTTGCGCCCTTAGTAAGCGAAGAACCGGCTCCGACTGCAACAGCGCCGGCCTTTATCCATTCTGCAACATTATCTACGTCAACGCCGCCTGTAGGCATCATCTTAGCCTGCGGAAGCGGTCCTTTAATATCCTTGATGATTTTCGGGCCGTATAAATCGGCAGGGAAAATTTTTACGATGTCAGCGCCCGCTTCCATAGCGGTGATAACTTCTGTGATTGTAGCGCAGCCGGGCATATAGGGAACTCTGTAACGGTTGCACAGCTTTGCTGCATTCTCGTTAAATGCCGGAGATACAACGAAATTTGCACCGGAGAGTATAGCTATTCTTGCAGTTTCGGCATCAAGCACGGTTCCTGCACCCAAGAGCATCTCGCCCTTTGTATATTTTGCCGCAAGCGCCTCGATAACCTTGTGAGCGCCGGGGACGGTAAAGGTAAGCTCGATAGACGGGCAGCCGCCCTCTAAGCAGGCGTCGCATATACGCATCGCGTCGTCGGCGGAGTTAGCGCGTACAACCGCAACCAGACCGGCTTCAGTCATTTTGGTAATGACCTGTTCTTTTTCCATTATGTATTCTTCCTTTCATATCCGGGAAAAACCCGAAATTATTTCATTTTACATTTTATCACTAATATAAAGAAATTTCAATCTTTATTTCAAATATTTTCTGTATTTTCATAAAAAGTTTCTATAACCGACTGACCAGTAAGCTCAAGATACAGCTGTGTATCGGTAGCTTTTATATACGGCAGGACAAACAGGGTGCCGATGCCGCAGGCACAGGTACCAAGCAGGAGCCAGCCGAAAAATGAGAGGTTCATGACAAATGTTGCCCATCGGTTTCCGCGCATAAGCTTTTTGCTCTTTGCAAGAGCCTCACGCCAGGTCATATCCGAATCCTCGGCAAGTATATATTCCACAAGATAGTAGTCATATACTTTCATATACAAAGGAATAAGCAGGATATATGCAAGTACTGTCAGCAGCACAAAGAGCGTATCCGAGCCGGAAAACGATATTGAAGAATAAGCAGACGCGTCATAAAGACCAATGCCGAGAAGCGAGGCACTGTATCCATAGCCGGCAGCAAGCAAAAGCAAAGGAACGACACCGAAGGCGACAAGTATGAGCGATTTCATAAATGTAACCTTAACAATATTTTTATAATTGCTGCGGAAGGAGTAGCCTATAGCTCCTACATCGGTAAAACCGCTTTTTGCCGCGTCAAGCAGGAATTTGTTGCCGCCGAGCGAAAGCGGTGTGAGAAAGAAAATATTTATTACCAAATAAAGAGCTACCAGCACAAGAATGACGCCAAGCAGCATAAAAGCAGCAAACGTGGACAATGTGCCCGATATTACCCTTGACGGCAGCGTGAAAAACATGCTTGCCGCACTGCCGATAAGCTGGATGAGCAATAATACTCCAAAGGTCTGCCAGTAGGAGGTTTTCAAAACCTCTTTTGCCCGTGCTTTTAAAACTTTTCTGTTAAACATTTGCCTAACCTCTCTTTAAAATATAATCAGTCGAACAGCTTTTGCGCCTCTGCGTAGGTTTTTGGCGTACCGATATCTATTGTCATAACGTCGAAGGTGTACGCATAAACAGGCGTCCGTTGTATAAGCCACGGAATAAGATGACCGGGAGCGTCCGGGTTGTTTCCCTCTGCAAGATACTGACGGATTAAAGCAAGAGTTTCCTTTTTATAGAAATAAAAAGGCGGAACGCCCCAGTTGGTTTTTGGTTCGGCAGGCTTCTCGACAAAGCCTGTGACACGTCCGTCGGGAGCAAGCTCCACAACACCCATCTGTCTGAGATCAACGAGATCATCAACATAATGAGCCGAAATCAGATCGCAGTCCTTTTCGCGGTACATCTGCACCATGTCATTAAGAGAAAAATCAAAAACGTTATCGCTTGCCATTACGAGAATTTCATCACTGATGTTTTCTTTTTCAATTACATACTGAATATCGCCTATCGCACCGAGCCTGTTATCGTTGCTGGTAGTGCCGTCGTCAAGAACCTTGACCGGTTTTTTGCCGCTGTAGGCTGCTGCCCATTCCGCAAGCTGATCTGCAAAGCGGTGGTTGGTAACAATATATATATTGTTTACCTCGGGAATTTCCTCGATTTTTTCGCATACACGGTCAAGAATTGTCTTTGAGCCGAGCATGAGAAGAGCCTTCGGAAGATTTTCTGTCAGAGGATAGAGCCGAGTGGCATATCCTGCCGCAAGAAGAATACACTCCATGTTTAACACACCTTTCCAAATTAGAATAATAACATTAATCATTATATATGAAAAACATACAATAGTCAATCTCATATTTTGTATTTTATGTAAAAATACGATTAAAAAATATATAATCGCAGATAATAGCAGGGTAATAAAAAAGCATGATTTTTATATGATGTTATGCCGGTTTGGACGGCAGGACGGAGAAGGATATGATTGATATAATGCTGGAGTTTTTTATATACTCCGTACTCGGCTGGATGATAGAAGCGGTGTGGTATTATATTGTTACGGGAAAATTCAGGGATAAAAGGATGCTTTTGCATCTTCCGATGTGTCCGGTATACGGTATCGGAGCTGTGGCGCTTGTGCATATGCTGCCGGCTTTTGCGGACAATTTTCTGCTTTTGTTTGCGCTGGGCGCGCTTCTTGCAAGCGCGGTGGAGCTTTTGTATTTTTTAGTAAATGAGGCGATGTACGGTATATTGGTATGGGATTATTCCAATCAGCCGGCAAATTACAGAGGCGGAGTGTGCGCTTTTTATACGCTTATGTGGGGAGTGCTTGCAGTTGTGCTTGTGCGGTATATCGATCCGGCGGCACAGCTTTTATGCGGCTTTATGCCGGAAAAATTCAAGCTTCTGGCTGTGGTGTTTCTCGGCATTGTAACTGCGGCGGATCTGAAAAAAACGCTGGCAGTATTCAGAAAATTCAGAAGCGGCGATACACAAAATCTGCCGCCGTGCTTTTGGTATATGAGAAAAAAATACTAAAAATTAACAAATCTCTCATAAATTGATATTGATTTTTCTTTGAAAAAGTGTTATAGTTATTAGGACAGTCAAATAAATGCTGTATTTATACAGCAGCTATTCAAAGGAGGAATGTCTGTTTATGAGCGAAAAACAAGCTAAAAAGCAGAGAAAAACACAGCCTGAGGAGGCGAAAAAGCATACAAAGGGCAAATCGTCGGCAGGCTTTAACGCGGTGCTGGCTTTGATCGTGATCGCGGTTTTAGCGCTTGGAGGCTATGCATTGGTTAGCTCTTATCTTGAAAAGAAAGCAAACCAACCGTCTGATGACACCGGAAATACGACACAAACGGTTGCTCAGTATGCGCAAGACGCAGGAATGACCGCTGATGAATTTTTGACGGCATACGGACTTGAAGGTAATGAGGAAATAACTGC
>CAMFCK010000041.1 GCA_945948775.1 uncultured Clostridia bacterium | reverse complement strand
GTTTATGTGTCGCATAGCGACAACATTTTTTGATTATTCGGCAGTCATTATATAACTACAGGTCTCATGTTCATTTCTAGCTGAGCTTTTCCAGCATCGGCATAACCATTTCTGCCGGAGCGCATACATATTCAGCATAGCCTCCGCCGCCTAAAAGCGCACATACCTTATCCCCCGCTTTAAAGGCGCTGTTTTTTTCAACCTCTGCGTCCATACTCTCCACAACGCCTGATACCTCAAGTCCCATCCATTCAGGCCAACCCTCCGTCGAAGGATATGTCCCCCTCCTTTGGAGCAAGTCCGCGCGGTTAAGTGCCACAGCATGAATTTTAATCAGTATTTCATCCTTTTTGGGGATAGGCTTATCAACATCGCTCCAAGATTGTGTCAATTAAAGACAAGAATTTTTTTGCTTTTTCAAAGAAATTTTTCGGTAGTCTTTTGTCTTTGAAATAGTAACTATGCCTATCACTATTTTCCTCCTTCCTTTCATTCTTTAGTCTGTATGTTCGATAATGGTTTGATATTTTATTAAAATCTTTTGCTTGTTATGGTGTATCTGCTCTCATATTTAGAAATTCATCCAGTCCAAAATTCCAGACTATCTCAATACGTTTATCCTTATAAATATTTACTCTTTTCACAAAGTAATCGATAAAATCTTTATCTGATTTTTCGTCACAGTTATAATTCAATATTGTATCAGCCTTATGTATTTTTATCTCCGACACTTCAACTTGATTATTAACCGTTTTTAATATCTCTTCAATTTCATTTATACGTCTTGAAATTTTCCTTCTTATTTCATCTGGCTCCGCTCTCGACATATCATCGTTTTTGAATTTCTCATCATTATACAAAAGCTTGCCAGAAGCAGCAAACAGGAGCACCATATTGCTTTTATCCCGAAACAGGTCACAAATATGCTTCCTATGCCTGCTCCTACCGCAAACATAAATATTATAGCAAAATACTCAAGGGCGATTTTGAGTATTTGCCTATCCTTTGTATGACAGTATGTACACAGTGCTTCTACACCGCTTCGTATGTTTCCGATACACATTGTGCTTGCATAGGCTTTCCCCTTAAATTTTCTGAAGGACTGCACCTGCATGGCACACACAAAGGAAACGGCAGCATTTGCAAGAACGTCAACCGAGGACGGCAAAAATCCTACGAAAAACAAAATCAGAATTTCAAAAATCAGAATTATCTGCCGCCAATGAATTCTATTCAGCTGTTTATACCGCCTGTGTACCGCCTCCGCCGCAAAAATCCCGGCAGCAAAAGCGCACAGAGGTATCAGATAATAAAGCGCCTCCGTCAGATCCTTTCTGACGATATATGTACTCATCAAAAGAATATTTCCGGTCTGTGCGTTTGCAAAGACATGTCCGCGCAGACAATATGTATAAGCGTCCTGAAAACCTCCGGAAGCCGTCAGAAATACCGCGTTAATAAAAGCATCAGACATTTGTCTTGTTTCTTTTTCACTTCCCGCCATTAAAACCGTCCTTTACTTTTTATATGTTCGCTTTACAAAAACCTCTTAGATTATACCACAAGCTGCCGTATGTGTAAATAAAATATATGTATTATAATCAAAAATTTTTAAATTGACAATTTAATTTATTCGTGCTATTATCATAAATATAGTGTGTATTTTCAAAATACAGAGGAAAATAGCTATGTTGTATAAAAATGCAGAAATACAAATGCAGCTGAACTTAACATCAATCCCGAGGACGGAAGCATGACGTGGTGCCGCGTTCCCGGAAATGTTTTTGATGCTATGGAAGCTGAACAGGGACAAAGGATCTGCCTTAATTCCACCGGCGTAGAGATACGCTTTGTGATGAAGAGTGATACCGCGGTAATCCGCATGCAGGCCATATCAGATCAGGCAACGCATGCATGCTTTCACTTTTTCAGAGGCGGCATACAGGGAGGCTGGCGCGACCACGAAATTAACACCTATGTTTGCGATAAGCCTCAGGATTTTGTTATAGAAAAATCTGCTAATCTCCCTGTTTTACGCGAAATTGCAAAGGATGCAGGGGATGAGTTTGACCCCGAGGTGGTTGCTACGGCTCCTCCATCACGCAAGGCTCAAATTCAATAGATGCGTCACATACATGGGCTTCTGTTCTTGCACATAATCTTAATATGGATCTGATAAACCTCGGTATGGCAGGCAGCTGTGCAATGGAGCCGGCAATGATAAACTATATCGCTTCCGAGGGAGAAAAAGGAAACTGGAATACGGCAATTATGGAGCTTGGCATAAATGTGCTGCGATGGGAGCCGGAAAAGATTATCTCACGCGTTACAAACGCTGTTTCAGAGGTTGCCGGAAGAAATCCCGACAAAAAAATATTTGTCATTCTCCGTTCTACTGCGGAAGCGATTACCAAAAAAAGCCTGAGCCGGACAGATGGAGACGCCTTATTGCCGAAGTTGTACATAAAACGGCATATAAAAATGTAATGCTGATAAACGGTCTTGATCTTCTCGGTGATATGTCGCTGATTTCCGCGGATGAGGTTCATCCTAATATCTACGGTGTACAGCAGATAGCATCGCGGCTTTTAGAGCCTGTTTCTGCCTTCCTTGACAAGTAGCAGTATAAAAAATTTATTATTCTTAATGTTATACTTAATTTATGTTGAAATGTAAAAGGAGTTTTTGCCATGAGTTATATCTGGAATATACCAACAAAAGTATTATTTGGCGCAGGGATGCTTTCCGAGCTTCACAAGGAAGTAATGCCCGGCAAAAAGGCGCTGCTTGTAATATCAGGCGGCAAATCTGTGATCAGAAACGGCGCCCTTGAAAAAACCGAAAAAGAACTTCATGCAGCAGGGATAGATTATATTGTTTTTAATAAGATTCAGCCGAACCCCATTGAAGAAAACATTATGGAAGGGGTTGCAGTTCTGAAAGAGAACGGCTGTGACTTCGTCATAGGGCTTGGCGGCGGCTCTGTTCTGGATTCGGTGACTGTAATTTCAGCAATGGCTGTAAATGACGGCACTGTGTGGGATTATATGCAGGGCGGACATGGCAAGGGTAAGTCATTCAAAAACAAGCCTCTGCCATACATCGAAATAACAACAAGCGCCGGAACCGGCAGCGAGGTTGACCGTTGGGGCGTTGTCACCAATCCTGAATACAACGAAAAAATCGGATTTCAAGGTGATTATCCTTATCTTGCCGTGGTAGATCCTGAGCTGATGCTCAGCGTTCCTGCCGACTACACGGCATTTCAGGGCTTTGACGCATTATTTCACAGCACAGAGGGATATATTTCAAGATGCTGTAACGAGATGAGCGAAGTGGTTGAGCTGTCTGCAATAAGCAATATTGCATCGTACCTTCCCCGCGCGGTAAAGGACGGCTCTGACCTTGAGGCAAGAACAAATGTGGCGTTTGCAAATACAATGAGCGGCTATTCTATGGAGGTAAGCTCATGTACAAGCGAACACTCCTTAGAGCATGCAATGAGCGCATTTCACCCGAAGCTCCCTCACGGTGCAGGACTGATTATGATTTCGATTGCATATTACCGATTCTTTATAGAAAAGCATATCTGTGATGAACGATTTATTGATATGGCAAAAGTTATGGGCATGCCCGATGCAAAAGCACCCGAAGACTTTATTACTGCGCTTGAAAATCTTCAAAAGACATGCGGCGTTGACAATCTGCGTATGTCCGACTACGGCATTACTCCCGATGAATTTAAAGTGTTGGCGGAAAATGCAAAATCTTCTATGGGCGGGCTGTTCCTGTGCGACAGGATAGAATTGAGCATTGATGATTGCATAAGTATTTATGAAAAATCTTATCGCTGATATAGGCGATGTGACTGAAATTGAATTTTACAGTACGACGGAGAGTGTTGCATTTAACGCAACACTCTCCGTTTTTGTAGTAGAGCGTGAATATAAATTTTTTTACCTGCACATAATAGTAAAAATAGCAAAGGCTGTGATCTGGTATGCAGGATTTAAAGACAGATTTCTATAAAAGATATTCACATGACGGCGGCACAGCGGATACTGTTTTTTGCCCTTATTCCGCGGCGCTTTTCGGTGGTATCGGCGAACCCGGAATCTTACCCGTGCTGTGCGTTCGCCTTTCTTTCGGTGCGAAGGCCGCTTTCCGGCAAAGAGATGATGACAGAATAGTAATGTCGCTTACTGATTCGGATGTCCGGGCAGAGATCAACAAGGCTAATATTGAAAGGCTGCACTCCCCTGTATGGGCAAGGGAAATAGTAAACTCGCTTGCAAGGCTGCCTGCTAAGCTCGGCGGAATTGAACTGCTTATACACTCAGATGTTGCCGCACCTGAGCTTGCGCCAAGAAAACTTTGTGCGGTTCAGGCAGCAGCGAAATCATTTGGCATGGGTTTTTCGCCGGCTGTTATACTGCGCGCGGCTCAGGAAAACGCACAATACCTGCCCTCTCTGTTAGCAGAAAGTCAGCGCGCAGCTATTGTGAATACTGCCACGCTTGGCTACATCGGAGTCGATTTTTTTCTTCCATCGCATAAAATGGTTATTGCAAGGCTTCCGATAAGGCGGCGTACTATGAAATTCACAAATACTTTTAAGGAGCATGAGCTTGAGCGCATAAACATTGCATCTGAAATTTTAAAGAACGGCAATGCGTATTCTCTTGCGCCTGTAATGAGTGACGCAAGTTTGGATATGCTGCAAATGCATAAAAAAAGCACAGCAGAGCAGTTGTTTTTGCTTTGCCGCGAATTTACCGACGCCGTCAGGATTATGCCGGACTACCGAGGCGCAATTACATTTATTCCAAATAACAAGGTTGATGAATTTGTGCGGACTGTAAATGACCGTTTCGAAAAAAAGGCGGGCATACGCCCTGCCTTTTACATTTCTGATTAAACATTGAAACGGAAAAGCACAATGTCTCCGTCCTTCATGACATATTCCTTTCCTTCCGAGCGCACAAGCCCTTTTTCTTTCGCCGCAGTCATATTTCCGCATGCCATAAGATCGTCATATGCCACGACTTCAGCGCGTATAAAGCCGCGTTCAAAATCCGAGTGTATTTTGCCGGCTGCCTGCGGAGCCTTTGTTCCTTTTGTGATGGTCCATGCGCGCACCTCCGGCTCGCCTGCGGTAAGATAGCTTATCAAGCCCAGCAGCTTATAGCTTGCCCTGATAAGCCTGTCCAAACCCGACTCATTCATGCCAAGCTCCTCAAGAAACAGTGCCTTTTCCTCAGCATCAAGCTGAGAAATTTCCTCCTCTATCCTTGCCGAAACCGGAATTACTTCGGATTTTTCCTCAGCGGCATACTCTTTAACAGCACAGTAAAATTTGTTGTTGTCAACACCCTTGGAAAAATCATCCTCTGCAAGATTTGCCGCATACAGCACAGGCTTCATTGAAATCAGTGCCACGTCATGCAGCATTACAAGCTCATCATCAGTATATTCAAGACTTCTGGCGGATTTTCCCTCCTCCATAGCAGCCTTTACACGTTCCAGAAGTTCAAGCTCCGCCGCAAGACTTTTATCACCCTTGAGCATTTTTTTCACACGGTCAATTTTCCTGTCAATAATCTCTATATCAGAGAGTATCAATTCAAAATTTATTGTTTCAATATCCCGGATCGGATCTATTGAGCCGTCAACATGTGTTATGTTCGTATCCTCAAAACAACGTACAACATGTACTATTGCGTCTACCTCTCGGATGTGAGATAAAAACTTATTTCCCAGCCCTTCGCCACGTGATGCACCCTTTACCAGCCCGGCTATATCTACAAATTCAATATATGCCCGCGTGACCTTTTTCGGATTATACATTTTGGCAAGACTGTCAATTCTTTCATCAGGCACATCAACTATGCCGATATTAGGCTCAATTGTGCAAAACGGATAATTTGCCGATTCTGCGCCTGCTTGCGTTATTGCATTAAAAAGCGTGGACTTTCCGACATTAGGCAGTCCAACTATTCCTAATTTCATATTTATCTTCATCTCCTTATGTTTAAGGGGCTTTGAGGGTTTCGGGAAGGTGTTTTACACCATTCTTACACCAATTTTACACCACTTTTTAGCCCGCACGAGTATTAGCATTCATTTCAAATTGTTCAACTGCATTAAACAGCGACTCATCTGACACATGAACATATCTGTCCATCGTTGTTTTTATACTTGCGTGTCCGAGTAACTTCTGCAGTATTTTAGGTTGCATACCTCTCTCAATTGCTCGTGTTGCGTATGTATGGCGGAGAGCGTGCATGCAAAACCTTTTCCAGAATTTCATACGCCTTATTGGTCAGGGGAATGGTTCGATAACTTTGAAGAGTTTTCGGAGGTCCTGCTCGCCAATAACCTTGTTTATGTCTGTATTCCAAAGTTTTATTGACGGTCAGTGTCCTTTTCTCCCAGTCAATTATATCCCATGTAAGACCAATCATTTCGCCGGTTCTTAGTCCCGTTTCCAAAATCAATGCATATTGATAATAGTTATGAGACCTCTTTGCGACTTCTATAAATTTTTCCTGCTCATCTACTGTGAGAAATTTAATATCATCTACGGCACGCACAGGCTTTGTATATCGCACACCATCCATAGGATGCTTTTGAATAAAATCATTCATCAATGCTGATTTAAACATTGTTCCCATAGCAATATAGGTCTGCCTGATGGTTGAACCCGCATAGCGTTCTTCCATATTATTCAGCACCATTTTGCAGTGAAGATGTTTAACGTCAACAAGATTCAGATTTCCAATAACCGGTTGAATATTGTGTTTGAAGCTTTCGCTGTAATTTCGCTTTGTGTTCTGTGCCAAATCACCAACAATATGATTGATCCAATATTCAAACCAGTCGTTTACAGTCATGTCAGATGGTGTAAAAGAATTGTGTTTATCTTCATACTTTGCATCATCCAACCAGTTCCGTGCTTCCTGATCAGTTTTAAAATACTTATCCTTACGTTTGCCGAGCTTATTTAATGACTGCCGAATAATCAAAAAATGTTGTCGCTATGCGACACATAAA
>CAMFCK010000040.1 GCA_945948775.1 uncultured Clostridia bacterium | reverse complement strand
CCGGCCCGGAAATCTGGCAGGATACCGACGGCAAGGTCGATATATTTGTAGCAGGTGTAGGCACAGGCGGAACAGTTTCCGGCGTCGGCGAATACTTAAAATCACAAAATCCTGACGTAAAGATAGTTGCAGTTGAGCCTGCCGGCTCTCCTGTGCTTTCAAAGGGAACACCCGGTCCACATAAGATACAGGGCATAGGCGCCGGCTTTGTTCCCGATACTCTGAACACCGGAATTTATGACGAAATCATCGCCGTAGAAAATGAGGACGCCTTTGAAACAGGCAGGGTTCTTGCAAAAAAAGAGGGTCTGCTTGTCGGCATATCCTCCGGTGCTGCAGTATTTGCTGCAACAGAGCTTGCAAAGCGTCCCGAAAACAAGGGAAAAATAATTGTAGCGCTTCTCCCGGATACGGGTGAAAGATATTTGTCCACACCGATGTTTTCAGAATGATATAAACGTCTTGCGTCCACATACCTAAGCCGGCGGAGCTGACCTCTCCTCCGCCGGCTTAGGCGCAAAGATGTCACACAGCAGAGCCGCATCATACACGGCAGTTCTGCTTTTTATATTATATAATCGTTTGAATAGCGTTCACGCTGGCGGTCTAATATGTCCTGCAGCGTGATGCTGTCAAGATAGTCGTTTATCACCTTGTTAAGCCCCTGCCAGATCGGGAGCGTCACACATTCATTGCTCCGCTCGCACTGAATAGGATCCTGGTCAACACAAGGTACAGGTGAAAGGCTGCCCTCTGTAAGCCGCAAAATCATACCGACCGTATATTTGCTTGGTGCCTGGGCAAGTCTGTATCCTCCCTGAAAGCCTCTGCTTGTCTGCAGAACGTTGGTTTTGCTTAAAATGGGTACAATCTGCTCCAGATATTTTTTTGATATGCCCTGACGCTCGGCTATATCCTTTAAAGCAATAAATCCGTCATTCTCATGCTCCGCAAGGTCTAACAGCATACGCAAAGCATATCTTCCTTTTGTTGATATCTTCATCCGGATTACCTCCTTACATACCACTATAATAACATATGTTTAGTAGGTTTTCAAGAAAAAACTTAATTTTTATCAGAAAATTACCCTAAAGAACCGTATTTCCCACACTAATGCCGGAAATACCGCATCCTGATGCTTATTTTCCGGCGTTCATGTCAAAATGTATATAAATTGTATCATTTCTCATGTCTTTTATCTTTTCTGAGGCTTTTTGAGCTTATATAATGACTGCCGAATAATCAAAAAATGTTGTCGCTATGCTGACGGATGGCTGCAATATGGGAGTTAAAACGCTCAATAAATATCTCAACCAATACGAAGCTGCCGATGAAAAATCCAAAGATATTGCTAAGCGTCTGATTAATCTTGAGGAAAAGCTGACAATTGATATGCGGCGTTTCTTATAGAAAAGCTATAATGAAGGTGTTGCGTTAAGCAATACCCTTTTATGGTCTGTTGCATTTTGTGTTTCAGGCATTTTGCGCCCATAATGCCGTTTTTTCACAAAGCGGTCACCTCATGTTTACAAAAAGTTTAATTTTTTATAGTTGACCAGGACATTTTTAGGTGCTATAATAAGAACTGTGCAAAATTTGAGGCAGGTGATGCTATGTATGAAAAAACTCATAATTTTGTTGCTTGCGGCAGCGCTTTTAACGGCAGGAACAACGCCCGCGCTGGCGAATAACGAGGTTTGGGCAGGTAATGAACAGTTAAATATATTAACGGGAAGCTCTTCTTTTACCGAAACTGAGGCGGCACAGGCTGATGACAGATGGGATCTTGCAGGCTGGGCGGCGGAGGATTTCATTTTATTAAACAAGGCCGGGCTTATCCCCCAGGAGCTTATTACGGGTAATCTTTCCTCCGGTCTTACAAGGCTTGAATTCTCACAGCTCATAATGCCGCTTTACAAGCTGATAAGCGGAGCTGATGATGACAGCATAGAGCTTGCTGATTTGCCTTATGATGACTGCGATGATTTAAGCGCGGCACAGGCTTACTCGCTTGGCTTTATTGCAACAGCCGGCGAAGGCATATTCGATCCGACGGGACATATTTCGCGGCAGGATTTCGCTGTCGCGCTGGTAGGAATGCTTCAGACGGCAGGAATAGCCTGCACGCTCTCGGCAGACGATAGTTCCGCGCTGTGCGGCTATGAGGACTTCTCCGAGGCTGACAGCTGGGCGTACAAGGGCTTGGCAAAGGCTGTAGCAAGCGAATACATCAGCGGTGTTGACGAAAATGCTCTGCTTCCGCACGAGGATGTCACACGCTCTCAGGCAATTGCGGCAGCAGGGAGAATTTACCGCTCTTTCTTCGGCGACAACGGCGAGCTTGCTGCACCGCAAGTAAAAAATCCGCAGACAGGTTCAACCGCAACAGGCGTGTTTGCTGTCAACTGGGATAAAACCGACGGTGCAGAAGGTTATCGTGTCATAGTTAAGGACATAACCTATGACTGTGTTGCCGATTTAAAAACAAGCGGAACCTCCGTAATTGTCGATACCGATTATTTTGTTGACGGAGAAAACTATACCGTAATAATTGCGGCAGAATATGATAACGGTCTTACCTGCTATTCCGAGCCGGTCACCATTACCTATCAGAAGCCGTATAAGACTTCATCACAAAGCAGCGCAGCACTTGCTGCCAAGGAAGCAAGAGTTTTTGACGGCGGCGCAAGATATACAACGGCGGAGGAAGCTGCGGCAAACATGCGAACGGTAACCGTTCCGGTGTGGCGTCTGGCTTCGGACGGAACAAAGTATGCGGCTAAGCAGTCGCTTACCGTAAATAAAAATCTTGCGGATGATGTGACAGCAATTTTCACTGAAATATTCAATGATGACAGCAAATTTCCTATTAAGGATCTTGGCTGCTATAACTGGCGCAACACTCTCGGCGGCGCACAGTCGCAGCACAGCTTCGGAACATGCATTGATATAAACTCAAACGAGAACTTCTATGTTTCGGCAGGCGGCCGCGCATTGGTTGGAAAGCTTTGGGAGCCATATGAAAATCCCTATTCCATTACGCCGGACGGCATTGTAGTCAAGACCTTTGCCAAATACGGCTGGCTTTGGGGCGGAAACGCCTGGGGTGAAGGCTATGCAAAGGATTATATGCACATGACCTACCTCGGCGGCTGATGAGGCTGTTGCATTTAGCACAGAACACAGAAAAGCATTGTTATTATAAAAATAAGAATTTTATTATGTAGAAATCCACAAATGTGGATTTCTATTATTTTACGCTTTTCTGCTGAGAAAAACCCAAACCTCTCGATGTACCCTAGCACGCCTTCGGGCAAGGTAAAATGCAGTCAAAACCGCATTGCTTCGGTTTTTTCGTTTTGTAACTAAATTTAATCAGCCAATAAGAGGACATTGCTTAACACAACACCCTCATCAAAAAATATGCACCGCGCAGTATCAGCCATATTACTGCAAGCGCAAGGGTTGCCAGCATACTGCGCGCCGTTCCTGCGTAACGCCTGTATACCCCCGCGTGCAGAACTGCCGCAATCAGCAGCATTAATCCGACAAAGCCGATTCTGTCAATGTATTGCGCAAGATTAAAAAGACAAAACAGCGCAATCGCAAGAAACACCGATGGTATCAAACTTTGCGCCAGACACTCCGCCGCGCTTTTTACCCCGCCGAAGGTACTCAGAAGTCCCAGGCCGCCCCCTGCAACCGCGGCAGTCAGCGCCCACCGTGAGAATAATTTCCAGTCAAACTCCGTCATTGCACCCGATACATATCCTCCTAGCAAATCAAGCGTCCAGAAATATCCGAATACCGACAAAATCAGGAACAGCGCCCCTAACAGTGCTGACAGCCATGCCTCCCGTCCGAGCCTTGCTATAAAATACGCGCCGACTATCCACACCGTTCCCCACTGTATCACGCTCGCCATCGGCGCTTTGGTATAGCTCTGCGCCGCAGCGGACAGTATTCCGGCAATAAATCCGCAGGTAATACTAAGCAGCGTCTTCAAAAAAGTATAATTTTTTCTCATATAAATCTCCGTTTCACCGATTAATCAAATCGCACACATAAGATAATACACCAGCGGCATGGTTACCAGTCCCGCAAGAGTGGTTATCAGTATACCCACCGAGGTATATACGGTATCCCCGCCGTATTCAAGCGTCAGCACCGATATTATAGTCTGAGACGGTACCGCCACCTGTAAAATCGCAGCGCCGCGCGCCGCGCTGTCAATCCCCATGCCGCGCGTTGCAAGAATTATCAGCACCGGCATTATTATCATCTTTATCAGCACGATAACAAAAATCGAGCTTATATTGCTTGTTTTTGAGGCGCGCACCTCTGCAAGAGTTCCGCCGATAAACAGCATAGATAGCCATGTTGTCATTCCGCCCACCCCATCGGTCAGCTCCTTTGCAAAGCCGGTGAATCTCCAGCCGAAAAGCATCATTATAAATGATATTACAAATGCTACTGTACAAGGGTTTGTTACATTTTTCAAAATTATTTTCGGAGTCATTTTATCCCTTTTTCCGAGCATATTCAGCCGGCAAACTACAAATGTCCATACAAACGCGTCGTTTACCACCTCGAACACCGCCGCATAAAAGAAACCCTCATCGCCGAACAATGCGCGTATGAGAGGATAACCGAGAAACGCAACGTTGCCGAAGCTCATCATACACCGATGTCTGACAGCCGTGGTTTCAGGCATCTTAAACAGCTTTGATGAAATGATACCGATTCCGTACAGCAGTATTATTGCTGCAAGCGCAATAATCACAACTATACCGGCATTCCTGAGCCGCTCAGCAGTCAGCTCTATGCCGGTCAGTGCATTTAAAATCAGCACCGGCAAAGCGATCCTCACTATTACTTTAGATATTGCATTCTTCACCTCAACGCCGATATATCCGGTTTTTACCGCCGCAAAGCCTACTGCCATTACCGCCGCAAGAAGCATTATATTATGTACTATCGTATCAAAGCCTTCCACAGGTCCATCCTCTTTTCATTGTAAATCAGCATGATATATTGTATCATACTTTTCCCATAAAATAAAGACAGTTAACAAATTTTTTACGTCATAATACAACAGCACGTCAATTTTAACGCTTTATAATTGGTGAAACTGCTGTTTTTTTATAAAATCACTTGATATTTATAATGAATTATGGGAAAATATATATAATTGAAGCATCAGGTCTGCCAAGGAAGGAGAAAGTAATGCATAATGCCGACAGAACAATTGCATATGTAGAGCCGGACTCCCTCGCGGCGCAGGCAGGCATATGCCCCGGCGATATTCTTGTTTCGGTAAACGGCGAGCAGCCGCAGGATATTCTGGAATACCGTTTTCTCTGCGCGGAATATGAGGTTACTGTAGAGGTAGAAAAACCGGACGGCGTTCATGAAATTATAACTATCGAAAGTGATTATGAGGATCTGGGCATAGAATTTTGCAAGGGACTTATTGATACTGCCCAGAGCTGCCGCAACAAATGCATTTTCTGCTTTATCGACCAGCTTCCGCCCGGTATGAGAGAAACCGTTTATTTCAAGGACGATGACGCTCGACTGTCCTTTTTGCAAGGCAATTACGTCACGCTCACCAACATGAGCGACGAGGACATTGAACGGCTTATAAGAATGCGTGTTTCTCCCATAAATATATCTGTGCATCCCACCAATCCCGAACTGCGTGTAAGGATGCTAAACAACCGTTTTGCCGGAAATATTCTCGAACGCATGAAAAAATTTGCTGCGGCAGGACTTTACATGAACTGTCAGATAGTGCTGTGTCCGGGCTTTAACGACGGTGCGGAGCTTGACCGCACTATAAGCGAGCTTGCGGCTCTGCTGCCGTACACCTCCAGTCTTTCGGTCGTGCCGGTCGGGCTTACCCGTTATCGCAAGGGGCTTTGCCGGCTAAAGCCCTTTGACCGGGAAAGCTCTCTTGCCGTTGTGCGGCAGGTTGAAGAACATCAAAAACGCATCTTAGCAAAGCACGGCACACGTTTTGTATATCTCGCGGATGAATTTTATTTAAACGCAGGACTGGACGTGCCCAGCGCCGACAGCTACGAGGGATTTCCGCAGATTGAAAACGGTGTGGGGCTTATTGCTTCCATGCGCGAAGAATTTGACGACGGAATTACGCGCATACCAAAGCGCAGCTTCAACCGCCGTATCGCAATAGCCACCGGCGAGCTTGCCTACGGGTTCATACGCTCGCTTGCCGCGCGTACCGAGAAGGCTGCGCCCGGTATCTCGGTCACAGTATATGCCGTGAAAAACGACTTTTTCGGCGGCGGAGTAAATGTTGCCGGGCTTGTGTGCGCCTGCGATATTATAAAGGCTTTGGACGGTGCGCCGCAGTATGACGAGATCCTGATACCGGACAGCATGCTGCGCGACGGTGAGGATATTTTTCTTGACAACATGACTCTTGCCGAACTCAAGCAGCGTTTAGGCGCTGATATAACGCCCGTACCAAATGACGGTTATGTATTTATTGAAAGTATTATCGGCTGTGAACTGGAGTTTTAACTGTGCAGCGAACTGAAAGGAACTGATTTATGAAACCATTGGTAGCAATAGTGGGACGGCCCAACGTAGGCAAATCGACACTTTTTAATAAAATTGCCGGCAGGCGCATAAGTATAGTGGAGGATACTCCCGGAGTTACGCGCGACCGCATATACGCCGACGCCTCATGGCTCGACAAGCATTTTACTCTTGTTGATACAGGCGGAATCGAGCCGTTTTCCAAGGACGAGATACTCTCGCAGATGCGGCGTCAGGCGGAGCTTGCCATTGAGATGGCGGACGTTGTGGTGCTTATGACAAGCGTAAAGGACGGCGTGACCGCCAACGATCAAGACGTTGCGGCAATGCTTTTGAAAGCAAAAAAGAAAATAGTTCTTGCGGTCAATAAGGTCGACTCTATAGGCGATCCGCCCATGGAATTTTACGAATTTTACAATCTCGGGCTCGGTGATCCGATTGCAATTTCCTCCACGCACGGACTTGGCGTGGGCGATCTGCTTGATGTGGTCTGCGCACAGTTTCCGGAGGA
>CAMFCK010000039.1 GCA_945948775.1 uncultured Clostridia bacterium | reverse complement strand
TTTTGACAATAGTCATAATTTTTCCAAATGCGATTGAAAATCGCATTTGTTCAGCGAGCATTATATAAATAAAAAATATCAGGCGATGATGCCTGATATGCCCAAAGGCAGAGCCGCAGCAGTATTTTTCACAAACGAAAATGCGGCGAACCAAAAGATTCGCCGCAGCGTGGTAGCGGTAAGTGGATTTGAACCACTGACACTGCGGGTATGAACCGCATGCTCTAGCCAACTGAGCTATACCGCCAAATCACGGAACGATTAATATTATACCTGTTCCGTAAAAAATTGTCAAGTCTTTTTTTAGAAATTCTTTAATTTTTTTTCTTAAATTATTGCAAATTATCTTCAGGACGTGCCGGAAGCATCACAATAATCTGCGTTCCCTCTCCCGGTCGTGAAAACAGCTTTATCGTACCATGATGATATGCCGCTATATGCTTTACTATCGACAAGCCAAGTCCGGTTCCTCCCGTAAGCTTGGAACGGCTTTTATCAACTCGGTAAAACCGCTCGAAAATCCGCTCCTGATGTTCTTCAGGGATTCCTATTCCATTATCCTTGACGCTCAGAATACAGCCGTTTCCGCCCGACGGGCGCATCACCTCCACCCATACCTGTCCGCCCGGCTTATTATACTTGATAGCATTATCCACAAGATTGATTATAAGCTCAAGCATATACCGTTCCTGCACCATCATCCGACATTCGCTGCCGGACAGCGTTATCTTTATCCCGTTTTTTTCTGCCTTTTCCTCAAGGCATTTTACCGCTTCCTCCGCAAGCGCATGTATATCGGTTTCGGTCATAAACTCACTTGCAGCATTAGCCTCCTCAACCTCGGAAATTTTTATAATATCGTTTATCAGACCGAGCAGGCGTTCACTTTCACGGTAAATCGTACCTCCGTATTTTCTAACCTCCTCCGGCATGCATATAATACCCTTTTCCAGCATCTCGCCGAAGCCCTTGATTGTAGTAAGCGGCGTTTTCAGTTCATGGGAAACATTAGCGGAAAACTCGCGCCGTATCTGCGCGGTTTTCTGTACATCCTCAAGCTGCATGATAAGCCGGCCGTAAAGCTCCTCGATTCTTGCCGCCACCGGCGCAAGCTCCTCGCAGTCGCTGCGTATATTTATCGGCTCTGTTCCGGTATTGTCTATGACCTCCAGCTGCTTTGCCAGCTGTTCTATAGGCAGTACAAGCCTTTTTGCAATATTAACAGATATTATTGAAGAAACAATTACCACAGAACCGGCCGCGACTGCCATTATCGTTATCATTATCAGAAGAAGCTGCAAAATACCGCTGTACTCCCGTGCAAATCTTATTACTCCTCCGTTATACAGCGCAGCGTAATAATACATTCTCTTGTCAAGACTGTCCGAACGTCTTGTCACCTCTGCACTGCCGTTTTTCAGTGCCTCGGCAAATTCCTTCCTATCGGAGTGATTTTCCGTAACATTTTCAGGCGCAGAGTCGAAAATCACACTGCCGTCGGCTGAAAAAAAGGACACGCGAACGCTGTAATCAAGCACAGCGTCAAGCCGTGAGCTCATCTGCTCCGGCGCTATACCCTCGTTCATGAGCACATTACACACATGCTTCATATCCTTTTTTGTGTATCCCTGATAATAGCTGTAGCATACCCCTACTGCCACCAGACCGAAAATCAGTACGGCTGCAAGCACCGACAGGGAAATAGTCTTATAAATCTGCTTCTGCATTAGCTTCCTCCACTTTATAGCCAACGCCGCGCACTGTCTTTATGAAGTTTGCTGCGCCTGCCTCCTCCAGCTTCTGGCGCACAGATTTAATATGCACATCTACCGTCCTTGTTATACCTTCATAATCATAGCCCCAGACCTTATTCATCAGTATATCACGCGTCATAACATAGCCCTTGTTCTCCATCAGGCATGCAAGCAGCTCAAATTCGCGGGCTGTGAGCAGCACCTCATTATGATTGCAGGTTACTCTTCGTTTCATAAAATCAAGCGTAACACCGCCTATGGTTATGCATTTATCTGCCTCGCTCTTCCTTACGCGCCTTAAAACAGCCTTGATACGTGAGAGCAGCTCCATAACTCCGAACGGCTTTGTAATATAATCGTCAGCTCCCGCCTCAAGACTTTGCACCTTATCTATCTCAGAGGATTTTGCAGTAAGCATTATTATCGGTATATCGGAAAGGCTTTTATTCCTTTTGAGCGTTTTTAGTACCGTCACGCCGTCCTCATCAGGCAGCATTATATCAAGAAGTATCAGTTCCGGACTGTGTTTTGCAAGCGCAACATAAAGTCCCTTGGCGCTCTCAAACGCGCACACCTCATATCCCCCCGAACGAAGGGCGCAGCTTACCAGCTCACGTATACCCTCGTCATCCTCTACGCAATAAATAACTGACATATAAAATCACCCGCCTCTACATTTTTGGCAATGAATACTTCTCATGATATGCGCCGTACTTGCTTTTATAAAGCTTTCCGCGCATCTTAATTTCATGTGCAAATTCGTGCATAATACCATCGTCATCATCATACTGTATTATGCTTATGGCTATATTTGAGCAATGATCCGACACACGCTCAATGCCTGTTAAAATATCTGTATATACAAATCCCGTTTCAATAGTACATTCTCCCTGCTGTATGCGTACAATATGGCGGTTGCGCAGCTCCTGGCACAGCTCGTCCACTACCTCTTCAAGCGGCTCCACGCATTTTGCAAGCTCGACATCCCTCTTTATAAACGCCTTTACCGCCATGCTCACTATCTCGGTCAGCGCGCTGCACACCACATGCAGTTCCTGAACCGCCACCTTTGAAAAGGATTTATTCTTTTCATACATTTCATATGACGATTCGCATATATTCACCGCATGATCTGATATTCGTTCAAAATCGCCTATTGACTGCAGCAACAGCGTTACCGTTTCCGAATCCTCGCTGCTTAAGTCCTTGCTTGCCACCTTTACAAGATACTCGCCTATTCTGTCCTCATACTTGTCCACAAGATCCTCATGCTCGGCTACCTCCTCAGCCTTTGCCTGGTCGTAGCCCTTTATAAGCGACAGCGAAGTTATCATAGTATTCTTTGCAAGCTCTGCCATGCGCTCGGCAAGTATGGTGCACCTTTCCACAGCAAAGGACGGACTCTGCAAAAATCTCTCGTCTAAAAGCGCAAAATCATTGCCCTGCTCCTCATCGTCCTTAACGGTCAGAATGGCAAGCCTTTCAAGCTGCTTTGTAAAGGGGAGCAGACAGGTCGTAGTTATCAGATTAAAGCAGGTATGCACAACGGCAATTCCGAGCGTTGTTACGCTGTCATCCATAAATTCAAATTTTATCATAGCATTAAGCACATAAAATACTATCAGGAAAAGCAGCGTGCCTATAACATTAAAATACAGATGTACAAATGCCGCACGCTTTGCATTGGTTTTCGTTCCCACGCTTGATATCATCGCAGTCACACAGGTACCTATATTCTGTCCGAGTATTATAGGTATTGCCGCACCATAGGTGATGCTTCCCGTTGCCGACAGCGCCTGCAGAATACCTACCGACGCTGACGAGGACTGTATAACTGCTGTAAGCACAGCTCCGGCAAGGACTCCGAATACAGGGTTTCTGAACAGGAGCAGAAAATTCGCAAATTCAGGCATATCCGCCAGCGGAGCAACAGCCGCGCTCATTGTTTCCATTCCTGACATAAGTATGGCAAAGCCTGTCAATATGCTGCCTATATCCTGCTTTTTGGATTTTTTTGAGAACAATATCAGTATTACGCCGATCACAGCCAGTACCGGAGAGAAGTTTTTCGGCTTCAGCATATTGATGATAAAGCCCTCGCCGCTGATACCGGTAAGACTGAGTATCCATGAGGTGACTGTCGTTCCGATATTGGCTCCCATTATTACGCCTATTGCCTGCGACAGCCGCATAATTCCTGAATTTACAAAGCCGACTACCATAACGGTAGTTGCCGAAGAGGACTGTATGACAGCCGTTACTCCTATACCTAAAATAACAGCCATGGCTTTATTCGCGGTAAGTCCCTCAAGCACCCTCTCAAGTCTGCCTCCGGCCATCTTTTCAAGGCCGTTGCCCATTATTCTCATTCCGTACAGGAAAAATGCTATTCCTCCCAAAAGTGAAAATACCGAAAAAATATTCATACTATTCCCTTTTGCTCCCTTCCCCAAAAAAGACCACCCGGACATTATTTCTCATTTATATATTATATATTGTATACGGCAATAAATTCAAGTGGTTTTATGTAAAAACTATGTAAAAACTATGTAAAATTTCCTTATTATATGCTCGGAAAATAAAATTTGTACAGAATTTGGCGTTTTTCTCTTGATTAAGACCTTAAATAGTTATATAATATAATAATAAAATATCAGCCATTTATACAAATATATTGGTTATACAAACGGAGGAAATTCATTTGAACACAGGCAAGGAAAGCAAGCAGTCATTTATGAAGAATGTGTCGATTATTCTTTTTGCTCAGTTTGCTGTAAAGCTTCTCGGCATGGTATACAGACTGGTTATCACAAATGTAAACGGCTTCGGCAACGAGGGCAACGGCTATTACAGCGCCGGCTTCAATGTTTATACATTGCTTTTGGCTCTTTCATCTGTAGGCATACCGAATGCAATATCAAAAATGACCTCGGAGCGCATCGCAGTCGGGGATGAGCGCGGCGCTAACAGAATTTTCAAAACTGCGCTGGTTCTCTTTTCGGTAATAGGTATCATATGCAGCGCCGCGATGTTTTTCGGTGCAGGCTGGATCGCTGAGTATGGCATAGCAATGCCCGGTGCAAAATACGTTCTTATGGCTTTATCACCGTCAATTCTGTTTGTGTGCGTTTCATCTGTTATACGCGGTTATTTTAACGGCATGAAAAATATGACCGCAACTGCAACGTCACAAATTCTTGAGCAGATATTCAAATGCGTCTTTACAATCGGTATTGTACTTATAATGGCAGGGCTGACCTTTTATCCAACCGATGACTTAAAGGCACAGCTGCTCGCCGCCGGCGCAAACCTCGCCACCACGATTGCAACAGTATTGAGCTTTTTGTATCTTTTGGTATTCTACATGCGCCGCAAGAATGCGATAACTGCAAGCATCAACAAAAGCGCCGCCGATACAATTGAAAAATCCTTTATGTCGGTATGCAAATCCATACTTCTCGTTTCCATACCCATTTCACTCGGTTCAATTATTTCGGCAATAAACCGAATTGTAGATACCGCAACCATCACTCGCGGTATCCGGATTGCCTTTGCGGACATGATACCGGCGCACGGCAGCTCCGCCGCCGTCTTAAATCCCTCCCTTGAAGTGCTTAACGAAGAAGCAGCGCGCCTTTCGGGTATGCTCGGAAAAAGCGACAACTTAATAAATCTTCCCATCGCGCTCAATATAGCCTTTGCGACCGTTCTTGTACCAAGTATAGCCGGAGAGCTTGCTGTTGGCAATAAAGAGGCCGCTTCCTCCAAGGTATCCTTTTCGCTGCTCATTTCCATACTGATAATATTCCCGTGCGTTGCCGGCTATCTCATGCTCGGACAGCCTATCTATAAGCTTCTGTATCCCTCGGTTCCGGACGGATACAAGCTTTTGCAGCTTTCGGCAATTTCGCTCATATTTATCGCGCTTAATCAGACGATTTCCGGCTCTTTGCAGGGCTGCGGCAAGATATATGCGCCTGCAACCGGGCTTTTTATTGGGTGTATCGCAAAATTCATACTCAACATCATTCTTATCCGGCGTCCGTCTATCAATATATACGGCGCGCCGATAAGCTCTATAGTGTGCCAGGTTATTTCCTTCGCCTACGGCTTTACCGTTCTGCGCAGGAGCGTACCGGTCACCATGAACAAGACAAAATATATCATAAAGCCTGCAGCCTGCTCAATAATTATGGGTGTGGCAGCCTTTGCAGTATATAAGCTGCTCATGTGTCTGCTTCATTCCAATACTATTGCTCTGCTTCTTTCAATAGCAGTTGCAGCCGTCATTTATATTTTGCTGCTGCTCGTTATGAGAATATTGAATGAGGATGAGATTTCGCAGCTTCCCGCAGGTGACAGGCTGCTTGGTATTTTAAAAAGATTCAGGCTGATATAATAGAATAAGGAGAAATATTCAAAATGGACAAAATATGTGAAACTCTTGCCGAAGAATTTTCGCTTGAGGCCTATCAAGTTGACAATACTGTTGCCCTCATCGACGATGGCAATACAATCCCGTTTATTGCGCGATACCGTAAGGAAAAAACCGGTTCTTTATCCGATGATATATTGCGCGACCTGTATGCACGGCTTAACGCTTTGCGTGCTCTTGCCGAAAAGCGTGCCGATATACTCCGGCTTATAGATGAGCAGGGCAAGCTTACGGATAAGCTGCACGCAGAAATCGAAGCCGCAAAAACACAAACAGAGCTTGATGACATATACCGTCCCTACCGTCCTAAGCGCCGCACACGCGCCACTATTGCTAAAGAAAAAGGTCTGGAGCCGCTTGCAATGGCAATAATAGCTCAGGATCCGTCTGCTGATATCGACGCGCTTGCCGCCGGTTATATTGACTCTGAAAAAGAGGTATTATCAGCCGACGACGCCATTGCCGGCGCCTGTGATATTATTGCGGAAATGATTTCCGATAATGCCGGAGCACGCAGAATGATACGCGAGCTTACGATGCATAACGCCTCTGTCGCGGTCAAGGCGGCAAAGGACGAGGACAGCGTATACAGTACCTATTATGATTTCTGCGAACCTCTTACCAAGCTTGCAAATCACCGAGTTCTTGCCATAAACCGCGGCGAGAAGGAAGGCTTCCTTTCGGTAAAGCTGATGAAAAAACCACCTTCCCCCGCCGCAAAATATATAGAGGCGGCAATTGATGACGGCTATAAGCGTCTGATAGCGCCCTCAATCGAAACGGAAATACGCGGTATGATTACCGAGCGCGCCGGAAATGAAGCTATCAAGGTCTTTGCAAAAAATCTGTCCGGGCTGCTTTTGCAGCCGCCCGTGCGCGGCAGGACTGTTCTCGGTCTTGATCCCGGATACCGCACCGGCTGCAAGGTGGCTGTTGTTGACGATACCGG
>CAMFCK010000038.1 GCA_945948775.1 uncultured Clostridia bacterium | reverse complement strand
ATGCATTCCAGAAGGCCGCGAATGCGTATAATGAGGATCAGACAGAGTCCAACTTCGACGATCCTTTGTTCAAGGAAAGCCTTGAGTGGTTCTACGGGCTTGGCAATGTTGAGAAAATTCAGCCTGACAGCGTAAGCTATGCGGCAGGATCATATCCGTGGAATTCATTTGTTGCAGGCGGCAAAATGGGTATGTTTGTATGCGGCGGCTGGGTTGCTACTATGCTTCCCAATACGGAAAAATATCCGAGAGACTGGGAGTGCGGAATACTGCCGATGCCGTATCCTGAAGGCGAAGAACCTTCTACGCTTGCAGTATCCGGCTGCTATGCTATTCCTACAACAAGCAAGAACAAGGAGGCTGCTTTTGCAGCAATCAGGTGTATTGCCGAAAATCAGTACACTCTCGGCTATGGCAGAATACCTGCAAGAGTTGATCTGACAGACGAGCAGATTACCGACTATATTGAAAACAAGCTTGTTCCGTCCTTTGAGAATGACCATATCTCTGTTGAAGATTTCAAAGCGGCATGGTTTGACGCGGACAGAAAGGTTTATTCGGAAAAGATTATAGGACCGGCAGATACTACAATTAATCAGATTATCATTGAAGAAGCGCAGCTCTACGGCGCTGGAACCAAGAGTATAGATGATACAATCGCTTCTATTAAGAAAAGATCGGATGCAGCAATTGCAGACGATGTGGGTTGACAAGAGAAATCTGCAATATAGCGTTTTACGGGAGAGATCCTGTTATAACTGAAAAAGTATGCAGCTTAGGCGCGGTGGTTTTTAACACATACCTGTCCGCCGCGCCGTTGCGTACTTTTTTATAAATCTGCCGTAACGGCATTATGAAAGGAATGAAAAAAATGGCAAAAACTCGCAACATAATGCAGCGCAAGGAGAACATTTTCGGCGCAGTTTTCATTGCGCCGTATGTGCTTGCATTTATAATTTTTACCGGTATACCGTTTATTTGTTCCATGCTGTTTTCATTTTTGAATATTACCTATATAACCAGGCTTGATAATCTGAAATTTATCGGATTTGATAATTTTATCAAAATGTTTAAATCCGCCGAGGTTATGGCAGCTCTCGGAAGAACATGTATTTATTCTCTTGTATATGTGCCTGTGATTATGGTGCTTGGCTTTATGCTTGCAGTACTGTTGAATAAGGGTGTTTACTTCAAGAACACAATCCGTGGAATGGTATTTCTGCCGTATGTATCCAACATGGTTGCGGTTGCAGTAGTATTCAAGCTTCTGCTCGGACAAAACGGACCGCTTTACACCATTTGCACTATGCTTGGCGTGGCCAATCCTCCGCTTTTGCTTTTAGATACGACATGGGCACTGCCTACGGTATCGCTTATTGCGGTATGGAAGGGCATAGGTCTTAATATGATAACCTATCTCGGCGCGCTGCAGAATGTTCCTGCCGAGCTTGAAGAGGCAGCTCAAATAGACGGTGCAAACAAATGGCAGAGAATAAGAAATGTTGTAATACCAATGGTATCGCCGACCACCTTCTTCCTTATAATAAGCTCTATTATTACTTCGCTGCAGAACTTTACTGTTATACAGAGTCTTACTGAGGGTGGACCGGGACAGAGCACAACGGTTATGGCGATTTCAATTGTCAGAACTGCATTTGCCAAAAACCAGACCGGCTATGCAAGCGCTCAGGCAATGGTAATGTTTGTCATTGTGATGATCATAACTATTATTCAGTGGCGCGGACAGAAGAAATGGGTAAATTATTAATAGGAGGTGCAACGGACAATGGAAACAAAAAACAGGGTGGTTAAAATAATAATTACCGTTGTAATGATTGTTATTGGAATTTTATGTATTTATCCGTTCATCTTCATGATCAGCTCTTCCTTCAAGGTAAGCGGCGATGTTTTGATGAAGCCGTTTGAAATCATACCCGAAAACCCGACTGTTAAAAACTTTATCGGTCTTTTTACGGATAATGAATATTATGACTTTACAAGATGGTATGCAAATACTATTGTTATGACCGCAGTAGCGCTTGCTATCAAGCTGTTTTTGATAACATATACCGCATACGGATTTTCTAAAATCAACTTTAAGGGAAGGGACAAGATTTTTCTTGTGCTGTTGGCGGCGCTGATGATACCGTCGGATATAATGATTTTGCCCAGATACATAATATTTAAAAATCTTAAAATGCTGAATACTATGTGGGCAATAGTTATACCAAGCTGCGTTGACGTGTATTTTGTATTTTTGCTTAGGCAGGCATTCATAAGCATACCCGAATCAATAAGCGAGGCTGCAAAGATAGACGGCTGCAACCACTTTGTGATATATGCAAGAATCATAACTCCGTTGGCAAAGCCCTCGATAGCTACAATGATGCTGTTTTCATTCGTGTGGATATGGAACGACTATATGAGCCCATATCTGTATATTTCAGATATGAGCAAGCAAATGCTGTCAGTCGGCATAAAGCTTGTCGCTTCCGGACAGGTGCAGGATTACGGCGCGCAGATGGCGGCCGCAACGCTCGTACTGTTCCCTATAATAATAATGTTCCTGTTCTCACAGAAATATTTCGTAGAGGGCAGCACGTCCTCAGGCGTAAAGGGTTAATAATTGAGCCGCTGTATATTTTAATGCAGTGGCTTTTTCGTTTCTGAGTAAAAGTTGACATTTGCGTTATTATCATTGTATAATAGTGGTGATGACGGCGCGGGAGGGGTAATACATGAATTTTGTCAGAAGCCTGCTCAGAAAGCTTGAGGGAAACGGTGTAAAATGTATTCTGTGCGGAAGCAGACACGCCAAATGCATCATCAGTATTGACGGCGTGGGCATATGCGGCGAATGTTACAATGAAATAATCAAAACACAGGCGCAGGATTATTATGTAGTGCCGGGCCTTGAGCGGCTGTTTGCACCGTTTGAATACAGCGGCAGATTAAGAAATGCTATTCTTGATATGAAGTTTAACAGCTCCTCGGCGTATGCGGCAGTTCTGGCACAGCTTGTCATAGACGCTCTGCCGCCGTATTATCTATATTCGGATTATGATATGCTCGTACCGGTGCCGCTGCACCCGAAAAGATATTCGGACAGAGGCTTCAATCAGGCGGAGCTGCTTGCAAGAAGTATGGAAGCAGGTCTTGGAATAGAGCTTGCAGATGACGTATTGTTCAGAACGCGCGAAACTCAGCATCAGATGTCGCTTACCCGTGCGATGAGAGAAATCAACGTCGGCGGAGCGTTCTATGCGGACAGAAAAAGTGTTGAGGGAAAGAGAGTAATGTTGGTTGACGATATTTATACAGCCGGAGCAACGCTCAGGGCGTGTTCAGAGGAGCTGCGCAGCAAGGGTGCGGCGGCTGTCAGCGCAATAGTTATTGCAGAGAACTTTGCAAAGCAGCACGCCGGAGAGATAAGAATTAAAATTCCTGTTATACATAAGCAGAGCTGAATGAAAAACTGCGCCAAAACTGTGCGTACAGCACAAATTGGCGCAGTTTATTGCAGCAATTTAATTTTGTATGAATTTATACTCGGTAACCGAATTGAAATGCTCTTTTTTCTTTAATATTGCAGGAATAAAATGTGAATATCCCATCGAATTGGGGAAAAACTGTGTTTCAAGGCATACTGCGGCATGTTTGCCGTATGTGGAACCGTCCTTGTAGGAACCCGGTTTAAGACAGTTTGCGCTGTACACCTGCATGCCTGGCATATCGGTATATACCTCCATTGAAAGCTTCTCGTCCGAGGATGTCAAAACAGCTGCCTTTCGGAAACCGCGTCCGCAGATTACAAAGTTATGGTCGTAGCCGCCGAACATATTCAGCTGAATATCGTCTGAATCTATATCGCTTGCGAGCTTTTTCGGCGCAGTAAAATCAAAGGGAGTGTCCGAAACGGATAAAATTTCGCCGTTCGGAATACATTCATCGGTATTTGGTGTGTAAAAATCTGCGTTTATCTGTAAGGTGTGTCCGTAAATACTGCCGGAGGAATGACCGTCAAGATTGAAATAGCTGTGATTGGTAGGATTAAATACCGTATCACGGTCGCATACTGCTTCATAGCGGATTTTTAGTGAATTTTCAGAGGTAAGAGTATAGGTCATGCGCAGCGACAAATTGCCCGGAAAACCTTCATCGCCGTCCGGGCTTTCAAGATAGAGCACAAGCGAAGGCTCCTTTTCCTCCTTTATTTCCGCACGCCATACTCTTTTATCAAAGCCTATTTTGCCGCCGTGCAGACTGTTGCCGCCATCATTTGTGCCGACAGTATATTGCTTTGCGTTCAAACAGAAGCATGAATTTTTAATTCTGTTGGCATGCCTGCCGATTGCCGCGCCGAGGTAGCCATCATTATCCAGATAATCGTTAAGGCTGCTCCTGCCGAGGACAACGTCACGTCCGGCAATTTTAAGCGACCTGATAATTCCGCCGAAATCAAATATTTCAGCGCTCAGCCCTGCGCCGTTATCCAGCGTATAAAGGCTGACCTCAGTGCCGTCAAGCAGTCCGGCATGTGTTTTTGTTATACTCATAATTTATCATGTTTCCTTTCTTTTTGCAGATGTATAATATTTTCATAAGGCTTATCCTTGATTTTGTTCCTGTTCAAGTCCTATTTCCAACGCTCTTGCAAGCTGATCGGGGCAGGAGGTGCCGCGACCGTTGCAGTCTGTTCCGCGCAGCCGTTCTATAACCTCTTTAGCGTCCATTCCGTCTACAAGCTTTGAAAGCCCCTGCGTATTTCCGTTGCAGCCGCGTGTGAAGCGCACATTATGTACAATTCCGTTGTCAAGGTCAAAATCTATGCGGACGCTGCATACGCCGCGCGGTTCATATGAATATTTTCCCATTATATTGTTTTCTTCCTTTCATTGATTTTCAGCCTTTGTATTCTGCAAGAGCTGCGTCTATAGCCGCAAGCTCCTCCTCGGTAAAGCTCAGCTTTTCAACGGCTTTTACGTTTTCGGTTATCTGCATAGCGCCGCTTGCGCCGATAAGCGCTGATGTAAGCGGACCGCGGAGTACCCAGGAAAGCGCCATCTGCGCAAGCGACTGGCCGCGGCTTTGCGCGATCGTATCAAGCTTTTTAACAAGTGTAATTACGTCCTCGGTGATGCGTTCTCTGGTTAAAAAAGCCGAATGCGTAGCGCGTGAGCCGGAGGGAATACCATTTATGTAGCGGTTGGTCAGAAGCCCTTGGGCAAGCGGACTGAAGGCTATAGAGCCGAGCCCCTCCTCGGCAAGAACGTCGAAAAGCCCATTCTCAGGAGTGCGCTCAAGCATTGAATAGCGCGGCTGATGGATTATAAACGGCGTACCCATGTTTTTAAAAAGCTCTGAAATACGCGCTGTCTGCTCAGGTGAATAGTTGGATATGCCTATATATAACGCCTTGCCCCGGCGGACTATGAGGTCAAGCGCATGCGCCGTTTCCTCGATGGGAGTTTCCGGATCGGGACGGTGGTGATAGAAAATATCCACATAGTCAAGCCCCATACGCTTTAAGCTCTGATCAAGGCTTGCGGTGAGATATTTTTTACTGCCCCAGTCGCCGTACGGTCCTTCCCACATGGTATAGCCTGCCTTAGTGGAAATAATAAGTTCATCTCGGTATGCGCCGAGGTCGGATTTTAAAATTCTGCCGAAATTCTCCTCCGCAGCACCCGGAACGGGACCGTAGTTGTTGGCAAGGTCAAAATGCGTAATGCCGCAGTCAAAGGCGGTCGTCAGAATATCGCGCATATTGCTCATTGCTGCGCCGGAGCCGAAATTATGCCAAAGCCCAAGCGACAGTGCGGGAAGCTTTAATCCGCTTTTTCCGCAGCGGCGGTAAACCATTCCCGAATAGCGGTTTTTATCTGCAATATATGTCATGCGCTTATCTCCTTATTATAATTATTACAATTATTATATCATTCAGACAGCGGTTTGTAAATAAAAATATTGACATAATCAGGATAGTTTTGTATAATTACAATTAAGAAAATAATGTCGCAAAGGGCATATGCAGTTAGGAGAATATGATAATGAGTAAAAAGTATAAGTTTCTGGCTTTTGATTTTGGCGCGTCAAGCGGAAGGGCAATGCTTGCAACGCTGGAGGGCGACAAGATAACTCTTGAGGAAAAACACCGTTTTTCAAATGATCCGGTGACGGTAAACGGCTGCCTGCATTGGGATATACTGCGTTTGTTTTTTGAAATTAAGCAGGGCATTTTAAAGTGTGCAAACTCCGGCGACCGTGATATTGATTGCATAGGTATTGATACATGGGGAGTGGACTATGGCTTGCTGGATAAAAACGATAAGCTGCTGGCAAATCCGTATCATTACCGTGATACCCGTACCGAAGGTATGTATGATAAGGCATTTTCCGTTGTTCCGAAGGAGAAAATTTTTAATTCAACAGGCATAGCGTTTAACTGGTTTAACACCCTGTATCAGCTGCTTTCGGCAAAGCTGTCGGGCGATGTGGCGCTTGAAAACGCAAAAACGCTGCTGTTTGTGCCGGATCTTCTGAATTTCTTTCTGACAGGGGAAAAGCGTACCGAGTATACGATCGCGTCCACCTCGCAGATGTTTGATTCAAGAACATATACATGGGCATACGATTTGCTTGAAAAGCTGGGCATACCCACCGATATATATCCGGAGATGATTTATCCCGGAGAAAAGGTCGGAAACTTAAAACCGGAGCTTGCGGAGGAGCTTGGTATTGCCCAGGTGCCGGTAATTGCCGTGGCGTCGCATGACACAGGCTCGGCTGTTGCGTCTGTACCGGTAGTTGGCGAGAAGGATTTTGTTTATATTTCAAGCGGCACATGGTCGCGTATGGGAGTGGAGCTCGACAAGCCAAATATATCGGCGGATGCGCTGGCGCATAACTTCACAAATGAGGGCGGCGTGAACAAAACGATACGCTTCCTGAAAAATATTATGGGACTGTGGCTTATTCAGGAATCGCGCAGACAGTGGGAGCGTGAGGGCGAGCTTTTAAGCTTTAATGAGCTTGAGGAGCAGGCAAATGCGGCAGAGCCTTTTGCAAGTCTTATAGATCCCGATTATGAAGCGTTCCAGACGCCGGGAAATATGCCAAAAAGAATACGCGAGTATTGTAAAAAGACAGGACAGAAGG
>CAMFCK010000037.1 GCA_945948775.1 uncultured Clostridia bacterium | reverse complement strand
AATGACAGTCCACATATCAAATAGCTCCTATATTCCGGACTCGATCTGACCATGCTCGGTCAGAATCTGAGCCTTTCCTTTTATTTTTATAGCGGAGGTAGTTTCGGTAAACTGCGCCACATAAACCTCTCCGGCGTCAAGCTTTTCGGTATGATGAAATCTTGTGCTTCCGCCGCGCGTCAGTCCCATGACATTCACCCCGTCCTCCATAGCCTTTATGACAATATAATCACTTGTAACCTCATTGCTGTCTTCCATTTTATGCAAGCCCTCCCGTATTTTTTAATTAATTTGCCGCTCCTGCACCGATCGAGTATAAAACTCAGTCCTTTTATCCCAAATAATACCTATTTTTTTACATATATTTTATATTATTTATTAAAAAAATTCAATATCTTTTTGCACAAAAATAATATGATTTTTCGTACTTAATTAATGTAACTTTACATTTTCCGCACCGAATATGCTGCCAAGCTCCGTCAAAAGCTCTGTACACGGGTTAATATTCAGTCTGTCCGGCACACAAAAGCGCTTTTTCGTATCAGCAATATAGAATACTGCCGCCGTATCACCCGGATATTTTGCCAAAACGGACACTGCAAGTTTTGTCACGCGGCTGTTTTGTGTCCCCATTTTTACAAACAGCTTCTGTCCTTCAGGGATTTTGTGTCCCTTTTCGGGTGTGTTGCCCTGATGCACATAATCCTGCAGCGGTTCAGCGCTGTCAAGCAGCAGCTTTGGCTCCTCATCTTCGCGCAGGCTTACGCTGCATTTTGCCAGAATCATCTGTTCCTCATGCAAAAGAGGCGACAGGGTATCATAAATTTTGGGGAAAACGAGCGCTTCTATACTGCCGTACATATCCTCAAGCTGTATGAATGCCATACGGCGGTTACTCTTTGTAGTTTTATCCTTGCGGGCAGTTATTATTCCTGCGACCGTTATCCTGTCACCATCCTTAATTTTTCCCGGATCAGGCGCGTCGGCGTCATCTTCCGGTTCAGCAGCCGCCATCACCATTCCGATATTGACTCCTCCGCACAAACGGTCGCAGATAAGCTGATATTCCTCCATCGGATGACCCGAAAGGTACATTCCTATGGATTCCTTCTCCATTTTGAGAAGCTGCTTTTTATCAAATTCCGGAACGTCCGGAAGCTCATCATGCGGATTTTCTGCCGCAAGCTCCGGCTCGTCAAAAATACTAAGCTGTCCGGCAAGATTTGTGCGCCTGCTCTTGTTTTCCGAATCGATCGCACTTTCGAACACCTGCATAAGCTGCGAGCGCTTCGCGCCTGTGGAATCGAAAGCGCCGCACATTATAAGCCCCTCGATAGCTCGCTTATTCAGCTCCTTGTCAGCCATACGGTCGATAAAATCGTAAAAATCTTTAAACTCACCGTTTGCCTTTCGCTCCTCCACAACTGCGCATACAAAGCCGTGACCGACATTCTTAACCGCAGAAAGCCCGAAACGGATTGCGCCGTTTTCAACGGTGAAGCTGTCCTCGCTGTGGTTTATGTCGGGCGGCAGCCTGTCAATCCCAAGCTTTGCACAGTTTAACAGATAGCCGTTTATCTTATCGGTACTATCTGCCGAAGATATCAGCGATGCCATAAACTCTATCGGATAAAAGGTCTTAAGATATGCCGTCTGATAGGTCAGATACGCATATGCCGCAGCGTGCGATTTATTAAACGCATAATTAGCGAAATCGCTCATTTCCTTGAATATATCAATAGCAGTCTGCTCATCTATACCGCGGTTTATACATCCTTCTATCTCCCACTCGCCTTTATCATTTTTGCGCCCGTATATAAAGTTTTCACGCTCAATTTCCATCTGCGCGGCTTTTTTCTTGCTGATTGCACGCCGCAGCATATCTGCGCTTCCGAGCGAATATCCTGCCATATCGCGCACTATCTGCATTACCTGCTCCTGATACACCATACAGCCGTAAGTGACGTCAAGTATCGGCTCAAGCAACGGATGACGGTATTTTACCTCCTCCGGATGATTTTTATTATAAACATAACGCGGTATTGAATCCATAGGTCCCGGGCGGTACAGCGCAATACCTGCAATAATATCCTCCAGACAGTCGGGGCGAAGCTCCTGCATAAAAGCCTTCATACCCGGACTTTCTATCTGGAACACACCGTCTGTATTGCCGCTTGAGATATTCTCATATACCTCTTTTATATCGTAGTCCAAATTATCCATATCAATTTTAATGCCGCGCGTCTTTTCAATTATCTTGACTGCATTTTCAATAATTGTCAGATTTTTAAGTCCGAGAAAATCCATCTTCAGAAGTCCGAGACTTTCTATGGTATCCTTGACAAACTGCGTGGTGATAACATCATCATTTGTTTGCAGCGGAACATATTCAACAATCGGCTCTTTTGTGATAACAACGCCTGCGGCATGCGTTCCGGAATGCCTTGACAGTCCCTCGATAGCGCGTGAGGTGTCAATAAGCTCCTTAACGCGCTCATCCGACTCGTAAAGCGCTTTAAGCTCCGCCGAAAGCTCCAGTGCCCTGTCAATTGTCATTCCCAGCTCGTTGGGAATAAGCTTTGCCACTCTGTCGGTATCGGCATAGCTTATATTCAGCGCACGTCCCACATCACGCACGGCAAGCTTTGCCTTCATCGTACCGAACGTAATTATCTGTGCAACCTTATCCTCGCCGTATTTATCCACAACATAGTTGATAACCTTCTGTCTGCCTGCCGGTTCAAAGTCTATATCAATATCCGGCATGGAAACGCGCTCAGGATTTAAGAACCGCTCGAAAATCAGCGAATATCTTATCGGGTCGATGCTGGTGATGCCAAGGGAATAGCTTACAAGGCTGCCTGCCGCCGAACCTCTGCCCGGACCAACCGTCACGCCGTGGCTTTTCGCATAGTTCACAAAATCCCAAACTATAAGAAAATAATCCACAAAGCCCATGCTCTTTATTACCGAAAGCTCATAGCTAAGCCGTTCGGAAAGCTCATCGGTTATTTCGGGATACCTCTTTTTCAGTCCGTCCCAGCAAAGCTTATCAAGATACTGCCCAGCAGTTTTGCCATCCGGAACGTCATAGCACGGCAGATGCCTTGTATGAAAATCGAACTCAACATGGCAGCGCTTGGCTATTTTTTCAGTATTGTCTATAGCCTCCGGCGCATAGGCAAAAAGCGCCGACATTTCCTCCGGCGATTTTATATAAAATTCATCGGTTTCAAATGTCATTCTGTCGGGATCGTCAACCGTACGGCGCGTCTGTATGCACATCAGAACATCCTGATATTTCGCGTCGCTGCGCTTGGCATAGTGTATATCATTTGTTGCGGCAAGCCCCACTCCCAATTCCTTTGCAAGCCTGACAAGCTGCGGATTTATACGCTTCTGTTCTGCAATGCCGTGATCCTGCAGCTCTAAAAAATAATTTTCCCTGCCGAAAAGATCAATATATTTCTGCGCAATCTTCTTTGCACCCTCATAATCATCATCCGCCAGCGCGCGCGGAATTTCCCCGGCAAGGCATGCCGACAGCGCTATAAGTCCCTCGCTGTGTTCGGATAAAAGCTCAAAATCTATTCTCGGCTTGTAGTAAAAGCCTTCTATAAATCCAGCTGAAACCAGCTTTATCAGATTCTTATATCCCGTCTGGTTTTCACAAAGCAAAATCAAATGGTAGTATTTATCAGCGTCCTTTGTTTTATCAAAGCGGCTGCCCGGCGCAACATACACCTCGCAGCCTATGACCGGATGAATACCCTGTGCCTTTGCCTCGCGGTAAAAATCCACGACGCCGTACATATTTCCGTGATCGGTGATAGCACAGCTATCCATTCCTAATTCTTTTATCTGTGAAACCAGTTTTTTTATGCTCACCGCTCCGTCAAGCAGGCTGAACTCTGTATGTGTATGCAGATGTGCAAATCCCATTCCGGCGCCTCCTTTTCTTTATCATAGTGTACTATTACAGCCGGGCGGCAAATTCCATTATCCTATCAAGCCGATGATTCACTCCCGACTTGCCGATTGGCGGCGAGAGCCTCTCTCCCAGCTCCTTTAAGCTGTCCTCCGGATATTCAAGCCTCAGCTCCGCCATCTCGCGCAGCGTATCGGACAGTGCTGCAAGCCCCACAGTCTTTTGTATCTTCGTGATTGCGTGTATCTGTTTTGACGCAGCCTGTGCAAGCTTATCAAGGTTAGCATTTTCACAGTTTACCTTCCGGTTCACATCGTTGCGCAGCTCCTTTTCGACCGATACGCTGTAAAACTGAAGCGCGGCAAAATCCGCTCCTATCAGCCCCAACACAGCAGTTATAGACTCAAAATCCTTCAGATATACAACATATCTGCCCTTTCGCTCGGTCATTTTCGCGGCTATATCCATATCCCTCAAAACCTGCATCACCGTTTCGCCGTATTCCTTTTTTTTTGTATCAAATTCAAAGTGATAGCTGCGCTGTGGATCGTTTATTGAGCCGCCGCCGAGAAATGCTCCCGTTAAAAAGGCGCGGCGGCAGCAGTCAAACGGCATCAGCTCGGCCAGCTCGCCCCCTCCGAGCATAAGCTCGGTATAGACCATATCCGCTATAGCATTACCCAGTTCAAAACGGTAATATTTTGCCTTTTCCCAATATTCATAGTCTGCTTCTATGCCCATGCAGTCCCTCAGCAGCCGCTTCACACATTCAGCCACCTGATGATTTTCAGTTGTAATATTAATATGCATACCGTAAGTCATTCCGGCAAAACGCACTATTCCGGCAAGCTGAGCCATACCGCAGTAACCGCATTCATAGCTTTTTTCACTCAGCTTATTTTTGATTTCATTAGTAAAAGACAATCTCACTCACCGTCCGCAAGCTCGCAAATTTTTTTGCCCAGGGCTATGTAATCATGGCGTACAAGTTCGTCCTCAGTCCACAAAAGATTGGACGTGGATACCTTTACGCCGGTCAGATTTTCTTCATCTATAATTACCGGCTCCGCCCCCTCGGCTTTATATTTTTCAATCAACGCCTCAGGTATCGGCATATTGTTGGCAAGGACACAGTCCACTATGCCCTTCTTTGAATGGCGCTCAATCGCACGCAGATGCTGTGAAACGGTATATCCGTCCGTTTCGCCCGGCTGAGTCATAACATTGCACACATAAAGCTTTTTCGCCCTCGACTGCATAATAGTCTGCGTCACTCCGTCAACCAGCAGATTAGGAATAATGCTTGTATAAAGGCTTCCCGGCCCCATAACGATCATATCCGCCTCGCCTATTGCTGTTATTACCTCTTTTACGGCAGACGGTTTCTCCGGAACAAGCATAAGCTTCTTTATCCCTGCTCCGCAGCGTTTTGCGTCCCCTATAAACGATTCTCCGCATATCACGCTGCCGTCTGTAAGCTCGGCTTTCAGGTGCACATTCTCATTGGTTACCGGAAGTACAAGCCCCTCCACGCCGAACAAACGATTCATTTTTACTACAGCCTCGTCAAAGCTGTTCGACACGCCGTTCAATGCGGCAAGCATAAGATTTCCGAAGGAATGTCCCTCCAGAGCTCCTTCCGGGAAACGATAGGATATAAGCTCCTTTAAAATCGGATTGGTGTCCGCAAGTGCTGTTATACAATTGCGGATATCTCCGGGCGGCAGCATGCCAAGCCCTGCCCGCAGCAGTCCGCTTGAGCCGCCGTCATCCGCAACGGTAACAACAGCCGTTATTCTTCTGGTATACAGCTTAAGCCCTTTAAGCATTGTAGATAGACCTGTACCGCCTCCGATTACAACAATACGCTTGTTTCCAGCCATATCTGTACTATTCCTTTCAATATTACTTTATTTTCCTCTTTCGATATCCCGATATATCATACTTACCGAATAGCCCTCTTTTTTCAGCGACTCTCCCAGCTTATTGGCAAAGGTCACACTTCTGTGCTTGCCGCCTGTGCAGCCGATGGCAATAGTAATACTTCTTTTTCCTTCTTCGATATAAAGCGGCATCAGCATCAGTATCATATCGTTCAGCTTTGCGAAAAACTGCTGCGCTTCACTACCTGCCATAACATAATCCTGCACCTGCGGATCATTTCCCGTCTTTTCCTTCAGCTCATCAATATAAAAGGGATTGGGAAAACACCTCACGTCAAAAACAAGGTCAGCATCGGCAGGAAGCCCGTACTTAAAGCCGAATGCCAGCACATTCACCGTAATCATGTCAGCGCTGCCTGAGGGTGGGAATATCTCCCTCAGCTTAGCGTACAGCTGATTTACCGAAAGCTCCGATGTATCAATTACAACATCCGCCGCTTCATAAAGCTTACTAAGCATTTTTCGTTCGCTCCTGATGCTGTCCAAAAGTCCTTTATCACTTGAAACAGGATGCGTTCTGCGCGTTTCTTTATACCGCTTTACAAGCACCTCATCACGCGCCTCCATAAAAAGCAGCGTATAATTATATCCGTTTTCCTTTAAAAGGCTAAGGTTATACAAAAGCTCGTTTATCATCTCCCCCACTCTCACGTCAATGACAAACGCTACCTTTTCATATTTGATATTTACCGAAAAAAACATCTCCGCAAACTTTGGTATAAGCGCAGGAGGCAGATTATCGATGCAAAAAAATCCCATATCCTCCAAAAAACGTACAACCTGTGTTTTTCCCGAACCCGAAAGTCCCGTCACTACCGTAAACTGCATATTATCCTATCCTTCCATCCTGTATGTGCTCTTTAGTCCTCGCCGATTATCCTTACCTCCGGCTCCAGCATGACGCCGGAATACTCGTAAACCCTTTTTTGGACATATTCTATAAGCTCAAGTATCTGCGCCGCGCTTGCATCGCCCCGGTTTATGATAAAGCCGGCATGCTTTTCGGAAACCTGCGCCTTGCCTATGCTGTATCCCTTAAGTCCTGCCTGTTCTATCAGTGCGCCTGCAAAATGCCCCACCGGGCGTTTGAAGGTACTGCCTGCGCTTGCAAATTCAAGTGGCTGCTTTTCGACGCGGCGCTTTTTAAAATCATTCATTTTGCTTTGGATATTTTCCCGGCTATCCGGGAAAAGCCGGAGCGTCACCGAGGTTATTATTCCGCCGTTCACGGCAAAAATACTTCTGCGGTATCCAAGCTCCATATCCTTTTTATTTATTGTAAGAATTTTTCCGTCTTTAATATACCGCGCCGAGTCCACTATATCAGCCAGCTCGCCTCCGTAGGCGCCGGCATTCATATAAAGTCCGCCTCCAATGCTTCC
>CAMFCK010000036.1 GCA_945948775.1 uncultured Clostridia bacterium | reverse complement strand
CAGACCCCAGAACTTGCAGTTGAGGGTGGAAGCGGGGGTGGTGATCGGGTTCTCACCGATGGGCAGGGACAGGTTGGTCACATCATCCACAATACCGATGGTAAAGTGCTTCTTCTCGGTGTTTTTGAATGCAGCAATGATCTGCGCAGGAGTTGTATCCTTTCAGCCAAGACCAAAGCGTCCGCCGTATACAGGAACAGACGCAAACTTTGATTCAGCAACAGCGGCGCATACATCAAGGTATACAGGTTCGCCTACTGCACCGGACTCTTTTGTCCTGTCAAGAACAACAAGCTTCTTAACTGAATCGGGAATAGCGTCTATAAAATGCTTTACAGAGAAAGGACGGTAAAGTCTGATCTTGATAAGACCAACCTTGTCGCCGCGAGCGTTCATGTAGTCAACAGTTTCTTCAATAGTGTCGCAGACTGAACCCATAGCAATGATAACAGTTTCTGCGTCAGCAGCGCCGTAATAGTTGAAGAGTTTGTAATCAGTACCTATTTTTTCGTTTACCTTATCCATGTAGGACTGGCAGATTTCGGGAACAGCCTGATAGTATTTGTTTACAGCTTCCTTTGCCTGGAAAAATACGTCAGGATTCTGTGCGGTACCGCGCTGTGCCGGATGTTCAGGATTCAAGGAGCCGCGTCTGAATTCATTAATAGCATCCCAGTCAACCATTTCAGCGAGGTCCTTATAATCCCAACATGCTACCTTCTGGTACTCATGCGAGGTTCTGAAGCCGTCAAAGAAATGCAGGAACGGAACCCTTGCCTTGATAGTTGTCAGATGCGCAACAGCACCGAGATCCATTGCCTCCTGCGGGTTGGTAGAAGCAAGCATAGCAAAACCGGTCTGACGGCATGCCATTACGTCCTGATGATCACCGAAAATTGAAAGAGCATGTGATGCAAGAGCACGCGCGGAAACATTAAACACGCAGGGCAGAAGCTCACCGGCAATTTTATACATATTTGGAATCATCAGAAGAAGTCCCTGAGATGCGGTATATGTAGTTGTTAGTGCGCCTGCTGTAAGCGAACCGTGAACCGTGCCGGCAGCACCGGCTTCTGACTGCATTTCTGTTACCTGGACAGTACGGCCAAAGATATTTTTCTGACCTGCGGCAGCCCATTTGTCTGTGACCTCAGCCATCGTTGAAGATGGTGTGATCGGATAGATAGCGGCAACGTCGGTAAAAGCGTAGGACGCATATGCAGCGGCGTTGTTGCCATCCATGGTTTTCATTTTTCTTCCCATTGGATTTCTCCTCCTTATTTAGTGGGAGCAGCGCGTCTTGTGAACGGCGGCTCTTTTGTGACGAATAATTTTTATAAAATTACACAATATATATAATACCACTTTTTTTTTACAAAATCAATATTATTTATTCTTTTTTTTGCTAAAGAAAAGCCAAATTTTCATATTTTATCAAAATGCAATAATTTATACTAAATCTTTTTGCTGAGTTTTACCAAATTTAATATAGCAGGTTTAAAATTCAGGCAGGTGAGCGATAATAAGAGTGTTCCCCAAATTTGCAAACGTCTTACATATTTTATATAAAGGGGGACATAGCAGTGAACAAGGTAGAAATATGCGGAGTAAATACATCTAAGCTCCCGACGCTTACAAGGGAACAGAAGGACGAGCTTTTTGCGAAAATAAAACAGGGTGATTCAAAAGCCAGGGAAGAGTTCATTTATGGAAATCTAAGACTTGTTCTCAGTGTGATACAGAGGTTTTCAAACCGCGGCGAAAATGCAGATGATCTGTTTCAGGTTGGCTGTATCGGGCTTATCAAGGCAATAGATAATTTTGATTTGTCGCAGAACGTTCAGTGTTCCACCTACGCCGTACCTATGATAATAGGTGAAATACGCCGCTATCTGCGCGATAACAACTCCATACGCGTAAGCAGAAGTCTTAAGGATATAGCATATAAGGCTCTCTACGTCAAAGAAAAGCTTATAAATAAAAATTCCGGCGAGCCTACCGTACAGGAAATTGCAAAAGAGCTGGATCTGCCGAAGGAGGAAGTTGTATTTGCGCTCAATGCCATAGCTGATCCGGTGAGTCTTTATGAGCCGCTTTACCACGACAGCGGTGAAGCGGTATATGTCATGGATCAGGTAAAAGACAGCAAGAATACCGACGAAAACTGGCTGCGGGATATTGCAATCGACGAAGCGATGCAGCATCTCGGAGAACGTGAAAAGCATATATTGAATCTACGATTTTTCCACGGCAGGACGCAAACGGAGGTGGCAGAGGAAATAGGTATTTCACAGGCGCAGGTTTCGCGCCTTGAAAAAAGTGCGCTCGGACATATGAAAAAATATATTTAAAGCAAGAAAGTCACAGCAGAAAAAAATGCTGTGACTTTTCATAATAGCTATTGACAAAGCTGTTACAACTGTATATACTGTATATATACAGTTGTGGAGGTAGGCAAATGGTAATCAAAATAAATAACCGGAGCGGTGAACCTATTTATCAGCAGCTTTATAATGCTATAAGGGATGCCGTCATTTCCGGGGAAATAAAAGAAAACGAGCCTCTGCCTTCAATCAGAGCAATTGCAAAGGATTTGCGCATAAGCGTCATAACCAGCAAGCGGGCATATGATGACCTTGAACGCGACGGCTATATTTACACTATAGCAGGAAAAGGAAGCTTTGCAGCTGTTCGTGATGCCGGGCTGATACGCGAGGAAAACCTCAAAAAGATCGAAGCGCATATCAAAGAAGCAATAAGGCTTGCCGATGAAACAGGTATAGAATATTTTGTGCTGCATGAAATCATGCGGATATTGGAGGAAAATTAAATGTACGCAGTAAAAACCGATAAGCTGTGCAAAAGGCGCGGAGAATTTTTGCTTGATGGCATCAGCCTTGAGCTTCCAAAAGGCTATATATTGGGCTTGGTAGGCGAAAACGGTGCGGGAAAGAGCACTTTTATAAGCCTTTTGCTCGGTATGCTTCGTCCGGATGCCGGAAGTATTAGTATTTTAGGGAGCTCAGATAATTCCGTTGCTTTAAAAAACGATATAGGTGTCGTTCTATCAGAGCCGTTTATGCCGCAGTGCATGAATGCGTCAATGATCGATAAAATGTACACCGGTATATACAAAAACTGGCAAAGCGATACCTTTTTCAGATATATAAAGCAATTCAATGTTCCTGATAATAAGGTCTTTTCCGCACTTTCGCGCGGCAACAAAATGAAGCTTGCTATTGCATCTGCGCTTTCGCATGACGCAAAACTGCTGATTCTTGACGAGGCCACAAGCGGTCTTGACCCTATTGTAAGGGACGACATTCTTGACGTCCTGTATGATTTTACCTCGGATGATGAGCATAGCATTCTCATTTCCTCACACATTACAGGCGATCTCGAACGACTGTGCGATTATATTGCTTTTATACATAAAGGGCGGATTATACTGTCCGGAGAAAAGGATGAAATATGTGAAAGTTATGTAAAGCTAAGCTGCAGCAATGCTGAGTTAAAAAGCCTCGATAAGGATGCACTAATCGGCGTGCGCCGCGGAGAGTACTCCGATGAAGTGATTGCAAAGCGTAACGCACTTTGCGGACTGACCGGAGCGCCTGTAAGCCTGGAAGAATTATTTTTATATATGGTTAAATACGGGGAGGAAGAAAAATGAAAGGACTATTACTGAAGGAGTGGTATCTGTTAACCAGGAACTTTAAAAGTATGTTTATAGTTATTTTTATATTTGCAGCTTTTGGATTTTTCTATGATATGGCTGTAATTACCATTGTTCCGGTACTTATTGCAAGCGTACCTGTTTCTACCACGGCACTTGACGAACGCTCCGGCTGGAGCTGCTATGCTGACGCTTTACCTGTTACACGCAAAAATATTGTCGACAGCAAGTATATTTCCGGCTTGGTTTGTATTTTCTGCACGGCTCTGCTGTTTGCTTGTGTAAATGCCGTAAGAAATGGAATATCCGCTTCTTTAGAACTGTTCATTTTTCAGATATCCGGAGCTGCAATTTATCTTTCGCTTATGATGCCGGTGGTTTTGCACTTCGGTACAGAAAAGGCGAGGTATATAAATATGGCAGTAATTGCAGCTTTTGCAATGCTCGTGACCGCGCTGATGCTTGCCATTTCTGATACATCCGGAGACATTCCCTTTCGTTTTACAGCACCTGCGTTGCTGGCCGCGCTTATTATGCTGATTTTATCCGAATTCATCTCGGTGCTAATATATATGCGAAAAGAATTTTAACACTTTTAACCCGCTGTCTATTGATATTTTTGAAAAAATGTGATATATTATACCTTAAAGTGTAAAATTGTACACAGCGAGGGAAGTATTGTAATTATGGACATTATGAAAAGGTTTACAGACTATTTTCGCTCCGGAGCTCACGAGCAGCAGCGTATAGGGATAGAGCTTGAGCATTTTGTGCTGAAGCAGGACGGCTCTGTCCTTGGATATTACGGGGACGGTGTTTCCGGTGCGCTGTCGGCTGTTGCAGATAAATTTGATAAGGTATTCTATGAAGAAGACAGCATTCTCGGAATGTCAAATAAGGAGTATTCTCTTACGCTTGAACCCGGAGCGCAGCTTGAAGTCAGTATTAATCCCATGCGCACCGTTTCTGAAATTCTTGACGCCTTTGATGATTTCTATTGCGTTGTGGAGCCTGCGTTAAAAAAACGCGGAGCTAGCCTTGTTTCTATGCCTGTTATTGATGAAAACAGGCTTGATGAAATTGAGCTTATCCCTAAAAAACGCTATGAGTATATGGACAGATACTTTCAGTCAAGCGGTCTATTGGGCAGATATATGATGCGAGGGACCGCGTCAACCCAGGTATCGGTAGATTATTCAAGTGAGAAGGATTTTATAAGAAAATTCCGCGTTGCATATCTTTTAACGCCGTTTTTTGCTTTAGCTTCGGCAGAAGGCGACTGCACGCAAAGAAATTATCTTAAGAGAATTGAAATATGGAATAACGTTGACAAGGCGCGAACCACTATTCCCGGTGATCTTTTCAGCGACAGCTTTGGTTTTGCGTCCTATGCGGAGTATCTGACACATATTCCTGCGATTTTTGTGCCGCATGACGGGGAATACATATATACCGGAAGTGAAAGTATGGGCAGCCTTGCAGAAAAATATGAACTTGATAACGATATGATAGAGCACTGTCTGTCTATGGTATTCCCGGATGTCAGACTGAAAAATTATATTGAAATACGCATAGCAGACAGCATGCCCAAGCAGCGTGCAGCGGCATACGGCGGGTTCATAGGCACGATATTTTACAGTGGAGAGATTCTTGAATATATCCTGAACCGCTACTCAGGTGTAACGGTTCAGGATATTGAGTCTGCCAAACTTGCTGTGTGCAGACGCGGCTCTTGCGCTGATGTTTTTGGCAGAAATGCATATGATGAGCTGCTGCGTTTGACAGACATTGCAGCAAAATACGGCAATTATAGCGATTTTGCTGCGTTTGTAGAAAAGGCTGCTCCGGGAGGGAAATTATAATGTCAAAAAACGATGAACTTGTACAATATATTAAGGATAACTATAACGCATGTCTTGAATCCGGCACGAAAATCCGCAAATATCTGCTTTCGTCAAGCGTTGCCTTTCACGGACGCTGTGTGCAGACGCTTCACATACCTAAGATATTCAAAAGCAGCGATATTACTGCTTTGCGTAATGTTACAGACAGCTTTTATACGATATTCGACAAAATAGTTAAACACTATATTAAAAATCCCGAATACCGCAGGCTTTTTCCATTTTCAGAGGAGCTGGAGCGGCTTATTCTTACGGATACCGGGTATAATACAAGCATCCCCATGCTGCGCATGGACATATTTTATAATGAAGAAACAGGCAACTATAAATTCTGCGAGCTGAATACCGACGGAACAAGCGCCATGATAGAGGATTTTGAGCTTGCGAGGGCTTTTGAATATAACAATCTTCCCAAAGAGCTTATTGGCGATGTTTCAGGCTTTGAGCTGTTCGATTCATGGGTGTTGGCACTCGGAAATATATACAGCGGCTATGCCGGCAGACGATCAAATCCTCATGTTGCTATTGTGGATTTTCTTGACAAAGCATATTTGCCGGAATTTTATGAATTTGAAAAGCGATTTAAAAAATACGGATATCCGGTAAAAATATGTGATATAACAAAGCTTGAATATAAAAACGGTCTGCTCTATGATAATGAAGGATGGCGTATTGATATAATTTACAGACGCGCTGTTACGGTAGACGTGATGAGAGAGCTTGATAATTGCCGTGATTTTATTAACGCATATACCGATGGAAATGTATGTGTCATCGGCGGTTTCCGCACACAAATTATACACCACAAGGCTCTGTTCTATATTCTTCGCGATGACATGACAAAGTCCATACTGACCGATGACGAAAACAAGCTTATAGAAGCACATATACCTTATACATCAAAGCTTAAGGACGCCGATTTTGACAGAATCCTGTCGCACAAGGACAGCTACATAATAAAGCCGAGCGACTCATATGCATCCAGAGGCGTTTTCGCCGGCATTGACTGCACCAAAAAGGAGTGGAAGTCGCTTTTATCCGAGCGCATCAGCGGCGACTATATTGTGCAGGAATACTGTACTCCTTATAAAACTCAGAATATATATCTTACCGGAGAGGGAGCGCGGTTTAAAGAATATTCAAATCTGACAGGACTGTATGTATATAACGGCGGCTTTGCCGGAGTGTATTCAAGGCTTTCCGACGGAGGAATTATTTCATCGCAGTATAACGAAAAATCAGTTGCCACTTTTGTTGAAAATGAGCAATAAAAAAATTCTTGACTTTTTATGTTCAGGGGGATATAATAATATAAAGACTATGAAAAAGACAGTAGCTGTCCGATAAGTCACCAAGAGAGGGAGAGTCGCGGGCTGTAAGCTCTCCTGTGACGGCGGATATGTGAACACCACTTTGGAGTCGCGCACCTAACGGCATCAGCCTATTAAGTGTTGCCGTATGCCGTACGTTACCGGCAAATGAGTGATGGCTTTTGCCATAATTAGGGTGGAACCGTGCAATCCTGCACCCCTAAGAAAGCTGAATCGGGCTTTCTTGGGGTGTTTTTATTTGCACCCCTTGACAAACTAAATTTTTAATATTAAGGAGTGTGTCAAAAATGGAAATGAACGAACTTCAAACACTAAGACATTCTGCGTCACATGTAATGGCTCAGGCTGTAAAAAGACTGTTTCCGAACACAAAGCTTGCGATAGGACCGGCAATAGACGCCGGGTTTTATTACGATTTCG
>CAMFCK010000035.1 GCA_945948775.1 uncultured Clostridia bacterium | reverse complement strand
CGAAACATCCTGCGGATACCGAATATTGGACGGCGCGCAGGTAGCGTCCACGATCATAGTGCCACGATTGCCGCCATCCGGGTTGTTGTCAGAGTCATCATCATTCTTGGCTTCGGACTCCTTCGCCTGACGCTCCTTTGCGTCCCTCACGATCATTTCATTGATCTCGCCCAGAATTTCAGGTGTCAGCCGCTTGCGAAAGTATACCATCAGGGATGGGTCGAATGGCAGCTTCTCAACATTTTTCTCTGTGTAAATGCTTGATTTTTCATTCATAGTGTCCGCGGCAATGAAGAATAATTATACTGTCATTCTCAATCTTGTAAATCAGCCGATTTGTGTCATCAATTCTTCTGCTCCAAAAACCTTGAAATTCATATTTCAGAGGTTCAGGCTTTCCTATGCCGTCATATTGATTGCGGTCAATGTCTTTTAAAAGCTGATTTATTCGTTTCAGAGTCTTCTTGTCTTGGTTGGACCAGTATAAATAATCGTTCCACGCATCGTCAGCCCATAGTTTATTCATCTTCCACCTCAATCAGTTCATGCTGCGTAAGGTTGCCGTTTTTGTATGCCGCCAAAGATTTCATAAGGTATTCTTGATTCTTTTCCGAATAAAAGGGATCGGGCGCAGAAATTTCAAATGGTATCTTGCGCTCTCTGACAACTGCTTTTGCAAACACGGTAATTGCCGTTGACATACTCATACCAAAATCGGAGCATAAACTGTCAAAATCCTTTTTTAATCGGTCATCCATACGAACACTAAACGTTGCCTGTGCCATAGTTCCACTCCTTTCATGCCTATATTATACTACATATTATTCCAAAAGTCAATATATTTTATGCAAATAAGAACCGTTTTGATACTATAAGTGTTAAAATATTTCTTTGCCATGCATTGTCTTTTACAATAGAAATATCTTGAACCTGTTATTTTTCAAAGTATTTCAAAAAAGTACACGGATACGACAGTAATAAATAGGGCTATTTAAACCGTTTTTATGATTCATATGGGTGGATTTTGCAATTTTGCAGCATTTCAAAATCAAAGACATCTGTGTGAACCATTTAAATTTGTAAGTATAATATTTTAAGTAAACCCTTGGCCAGCAAATTTTTAAATTAGTAAGACTGTTCAAAAGGTGGCTCTCCTCTTTTTTAATTTCCAGTATCTTTGCTTCTTCTATTCCCGATATGAGTGCCATATCCGCGGTTCTGTTCCATTCCTACCTCAGCTACAATATAGCACGGATTTTTCGCCATGTCCAAGGGTAAATTTTACGGTCTCTGATAAGACCATGAAAATACCGACATCTCTATTCCAAATGTTTATCCACATATGAGTTCTATACGCTCAATGGCTTTTTTCAGCGTGCATATATAGCCGTCATTAAACATCTTCGGCAGATAGTATCGGTACAGATAATCACCTATTTTATCTGACTTTGACATGAACTGCTTTATAGTATGTACTTCAAACTTATTCTCTAAGACAGCTATTTTTTCTGCCTGTTCCCAGTCCTTCTGAGAGTATATGTTCTTTTTCTCTTTCAGCATCTGACGGTATTTATTGTAGATGGAAACAGCGATATAATCATCACTGTAAACAGTAAAGTCATCCTTTGTAGGCTTATATAGCTTATATTGAATCATCTTCCCCCGTGAGAGATTATTATTCATTAATTTAATGTTATATCTAAATAAAAAAATATTGGTTTTCCGCAAGAGAGAAATATATATCATAATCATGGAAAGGAGGAATTTAATGCGGTATGTGACAAAAGGGATTATGGCAACGCTGCCTGCAGGACTTCAATGGCTATTGTGGGGCATGATTGACAGTATGCCGGTTGAAAAGGACTATTTGCAGGTATTTGAGCTGTCGGTATGTAACGGCAGACAAATGGTTGTACACAAGCAGGAGGTGCCGGAGTATAAAAGAGAGTATTTCCTCAACACAAACGCCCCCGTCAGTGGCAAAGTATTTGTCATTGACGGGGTTATTATGATGAACTACGAATACTAAAGAAAGGAAAAACAAAAAAATGAAATGTGAATTTTGCGGAAAAGAATTATCAGAAAAAGAGGCTGTTTGCTTTGACGGAGTGACTATGTGCGAGGATTGCATGGAAGCTCAGACTGTAGTATGCGACCGCTGCGGCGAACGCATCTGGACAGAGGATAATGAGGGTGATGAAAACATAAATCTCTGCCAATCCTGCTATGACCAATACTATACCCACTGTGAGCGCTGCGGAAATCTTATCAGCTATAATTACGCCCTGTACCTTGAAGATGACGAGGACACTCCGTACTGTGAATCCTGCTATAACATAGTATCGGAGGCTGCTCCTATTCATGAATACAGCTACAAGCCAGAACCGGTGTTCCATGGCGATGATAAGCTGTATTTAGGCGTTGAGCTGGAAATAGATGACGGCGGAGAATGCTCTGGCAATGCGGAGCGGCTTTTAGACATTGCGAATATTAAATCGGATAATATGTACATAAAGCGCGACGGCAGTATTGACGATGGATTCGAGCTTGTGACTCACCCTATGACCTTGGAGTATCACGAAAAAGAAATGCCATGGAAAAAGATACTTGATACGGCTATTACAATGCGTTACCGCTCGCACAATACTAAAACCTGCGGACTGCACTGCCATGTAAGCCGCTCTGCGTTCGGTGATACATATGAGGAACAAGAGGCGGTCATTGCAAGGATAGTATACTTTGTGGAGGCTCACTGGAATGAGCTTTTGAAATTCAGCCGCCGTACAGAGGCAAATATCATGCGCTGGGCAAGCCGTTACGGAATTGCCGAAAACACTAAGATGACCTATGACAAAGCTAAAAAGGGTAATATGGGCAGATATGTATGCGTGAACCTGCAAAACAGTCAGACGGTGGAGTTTCGCATATTCAGAGGAACGCTTCGGTATGAAACACTGATAGCAACACTTCAACTTGTACACGAAATATGCACAACTGCAACCGCAATGTCCGATAAGGAATTTGAAAGTCTTAGCTGGAGCGAGTTTGTAAGCCGTATAAATGATAAGCCGGAACTTATCAATTATCTGAAGTTAAAAAGGCTCTATGTGAATGAGCCCGTTGCAGAGGAGGCTGATGTGTAATGTGTGGGCTATGCGGATTTTTAAACTACGGAAAAGAGAATATAAACTTTCACGAGCTGACCAACGCGCTAACCGAAGCGGCAGCGGAAAGAGGCACAGATGCCTGCGGAATTGCCTATTGTAACGGCAATAACATCACAATTCAGAAAACAGGCAAAAGCGCGTATATGACCGATTTCAAGCCGCCGAAATACACTAAGGCATTGATAGGTCATACCCGCCATTCTACGCAGGGCTCGGAAAAGAATAACTATAACAATCACCCCTTCTATGGCAAAGCCGGCAAAACAAAGTTTGCACTTGCACATAACGGCGTACTGATCAATGATAATGCTCTTAGAAGCAGCAATAATCTGCCTAAGACTAAGATTGAGACCGACAGCTATATAGCGGTGCAATTACTTGAAATGCAGGACAAGCTCAGCCATGATACTATGAAACAAATGGCAGAGAGTGTGAAGGGGAGCTTTTCCTTCAGCATACTGGATAACGAGAATAACATACACCTCATAAAAGGAGATTCTCCGCTTGGCATAATACATATGAAGAAGAAAAAGCTGTATGTATATGCCAGCACAGAAACGATACTGTGGAAGGCGCTGATTGAAACAGGGCTGTTTGACGAATTAAAAGCCGGTAATTATGAAGAAGTGCCGCTCATAAGCGGAGAGATCATGACCATCACAGGTGACGGCAAGATCATAAAAAGCAGCTTTGACTATACCGACTACAGCGCATTTGACTGGCGGAGCTGCGGAAACTACAAATATTCCGACTACAACTATCTGATTGATTTACGCTCAGCGGCAGCATCGCTCGGCTATACCGAGCAGGATATAGAGCTTTTGCAGGACGAGGGCTTTACCTATGACGAAATAGAGGAGATAATATATTCAGGCTATGAGGAGGTGTTCAGATGAAATACATAAAATATTTAGTCGCTGCGATTATAGACGTTTTAGTAGACATTTACAACAACAGCAAAGGCGGCGGATGATAAGGGGCTGTATGAGGCTCCGCCGGAGGACGGAGAGGTTGCGCTTGACGGTGATGAAACGGTATTCCGTGAGATAGGGATTGCTATGTCGCTGTTATTGGTAAATCCTACAAAGATAATATATCTTCCAAAGGAAAAGAATAAAAATTGCTGCTTCAGACGGCGCGAACTGGTGATAACCCGGCAGGAGCTGCAGCTTCGCCGCTCCGAATGGGTGGCTCTGCGCCGTCAAATCAGCAGACGTACAAGAATAGAAAACTATGTCTATGACTATGATGAGGAAAAAATGCTTGACAAATACGATAAACACATCAAGCCGTATTGGTACGATTGGGACGAGGAGAAAAACGTCCGAGCAATTTTGGGTGATACTGCCTTCTGGACGCTTTCTTCGAGTTCATGCTTATACGGCTTTTATGACGCGGTCACATCTGCCAAAGAGGAACGCACTGAGTATTCCACCTTCACCCATATGGGTTGGATCCTGACCGAGCGCGGATTATATGATGTGACGCACGGCAACGAACCGGAAGAAATGAAGCTGTAATTTCTCTGTAAATTCTCAAATTACAAAGTTACATATGTAATTTTCATGTAAGTTTATAGTTTGATTAAAATGTGTACCAAATACAGAATACGACATAACTCCCATTGCTGTACGGTAGCTGTAGTAACACATGAAATTCGTGAAAAAACGAATAATTTTACACATGAAAAAACGGCTTAACCCGCATAGGTAAGCCGTTTTTCGCTGGTACACCATCAGGGGCTCGAACCCTGGACACCCTGATTAAGAGTCAGGTGCTCTACCAACTGAGCTAATGGTGCATAAATCATCGGCTGAGAACTTTGTTACAGCCGACGCATATTATAATACCACAGTTTGCATTATTTGTCAACACTTTTTTTATAATTTTTCACACTATTTTAAAAGTCAGTATTTATTGGCATTTATTCTTATTTTCAGAGCAATTCTTTGCAGCAAAATGCCGCAAAGAAAACCCAATTAAATTTTAATTTAATGTCTACTGAACAAATGGTTTTGCGAAACCATTTGTGTGAAATTTACAATTTCACACCTAAAAATAGCATTAAAATGCTATTTTTAGGTTCACGACATTGATTGACTGACTGTTTGTGTCGGATGTCGGGAGACGACAGCCGACACAAAGTGCAAGGTTTTTGGCAAAAAAGCACAAAAACCTTGCACCTGAACAATTCTGAAACGCTTACAAAACGCTATGCGGCTGCGTTTCAGAATTGTTCAGCAGTCATTAATTTAAAAATCAGGCAGGAATGCCCGGATACAGCTATCGCTTTACAGCAAAGGACTCGCAGAACAGAGTCCTTTTTTATTTCACCAAAATCCTTCGTCCGGAATATGATGATACTGAGCGGTGGTTTACTGCTTTTTATTCACTGCAAAGAAAGGATTTTGTGCCATATGATCAGCATCAGCTTATGTATGATAGTAAAAAACGAAGAAGATGTTCTGGGTCGTTGTCTTGACAGCGTACGCGGCATTGCCGACGAAATTATTGTCGCAGATACCGGCTCAGGCGACCGCACACGCGAAATTGCCGCTGCTGCGGGCTGCCGGGTGTATGAATTTGCATGGTGCGATAATTTTGCAGCGGCGCGGAATTTTTCCTTTTCTAAGGCACGTATGAGCCATTGTATGTGGCTTGACGCTGATGATGTGATCAAGGAGCAGGACGCCAGGGAGCTCCTCCTTTTGAAGAAAACGCTTCCCGAAGATACCGATGTCGTTATGATGCCTTATCATACCGCGTTTGACAGTGAGGGAAATGCGACCTTCTCCTACTATCGTGAGCGTATCGTGCGCAACAGCGATATCTTTCGCTGGCATGGTGCTGTGCATGAGGCGATCTCACCGTCCGGCAAAATCGTGTACAGCAGCGCAGGCATATGCCATATGAAAAACAAGCCGGGTGATACAATGCGAAACCTGCGTATCTTCCGCGGTCTTATTGCCAAGGGGCATCAGCTTGTACCCCGCGAGCAATTCTATTACGCGCGTGAGCTTTACTACCATGGGGAATACAGCGAGGCAGAAAACGTGCTGCAATCGCTCATCAAAAGCGGCGAAGGCTGGATAGAAAACCGTCTTGAGGCATACCGCACACTTGCGCAGTGCTTTATGGCAAGAGGTGACAACGACAGCGCCGTAAAGACGCTTTTGGCAAGCTTTTCTGAAGCTGCTCCTCGCGGTGAAGCCTGCTGCGAGCTGGGCAGCTGCTTTATGGAAAAATCCGACTATCGCAGTGCCGCTTACTGGTTTAAAGCCGCGGCAAGACTTACCCCGAATCCGGAAAGCGGCGGATTTGTAAATGTTGATTGCTATGGCTATATTCCATATATCGAGCTTGCGGTATGCTATGACAGGTTAGGCGAGTATGAAACAGCAGAGCATTATAATGACCTTGCAGGCAAAATAAAACCCTCTTCGGAGGCATTTTTATTCAACAAGGAGTATTTTAAAAACAGAAAACAAAAGAATGTTTAATGAAAGAAAGGAAGGAAATAGTATGAATTGCTATAAAAATCCAAATTTCCCGGAGGAAGCCGTGCCTTTACGTCGCAGCAGTTGCTGCAATTTGTGCTGTAATCCCTGCTGCCGCCGCGGTCCGACCGGAGCAACGGGTGCTACCGGGGCAACCGGACCAACTGGACCGACTGGGCCTACCGGCTTAACCGGCACAGGCGCTACCGGACCTACCGGGCCTACCGGACCAACCGGCGCAACCGGACCAACCGGGCCTACCGGCTTAACCGGCACAGGCGCTACCGGACCTACCGGGCCTACCGGCTTAACCGGCACAGGCGCTACCGGACCTACCGGCTTAACCGGCACAGGCGCTACCGGACCTACCGGGGCAACCGGACCAACCGGGGCAACTGGCTCCGATGGTGATGTTGGTACTACCGGCGCAACTGGCGCCACCGGGGCAACCGGTGCTGACGGACGAGGTGTAACAGTCAACAGCACCACCACAGGCGATCCCGGCACAGAGGCAATGGTAACCGACAGCGGTGATGCAAGCCACGGCCTTCTTGATTTTGTAATTCCGCGCGGTGCCACAGGTGCTACGGGCGCTACAGGCGCTACCGGTATTGCCGGTGCTACGGGTGCTACTGGTGCCACAGGTGCTACCGGTGCTACTGGTACTGCCGGTGCTACGGGTGCTACTGGCGCTACCGGTGCTACGGGTGCTACTGGCGCTACCGGTGCTACGGGTGC
>CAMFCK010000034.1 GCA_945948775.1 uncultured Clostridia bacterium | reverse complement strand
CAGGGGCATACTGTGAAGAAATTCCCCATAATAAAGCCGATAACAGAGGCTGATGTGATAATTTCGCTGCCAAAGCTGAAAACTCATGCTATGACAAGCTATACCGGCGCCGTCAAGAATTTATTCGGAGTAATTCCCGGTACTCACAAGGCGGAACTGCATTTCAGACTTAATGACCGTGCGGCATTTTGCTCAATGCTGGTGGATTTACATGAGTGTGTTAAGCCAACGCTGTCGATTATGGATGCGGTATGGGGAATGGAGGGCAACGGGCCTACTGCCGGAGAGAACCGCCATATCGGTCTGGTGATGGCTTCTGCAAACGCTCATGCACTTGATCTTGCAGCGTGCAGGCTGATAGGCTACGCTCTGATGAGGTGGATACACTTCGGCTTGCAGCTGAGCGCGGGCTGTGCCCGAAAACTGCCGACGAGCTTATTATACTTGGTGAGCAGCTTGAACCGCTGATAATGGAGGACTTCAAAAAACCGGAATCGCACTTCGATTTGTTGAAGCTGCTTCCTGTGCCTTCTGCATTCAGGGCGTGGATAACTGAAAGGCTTTCGGCACGTCCGGAGATGGACTATGACATATGCATCGGCTGCGGTGAGTGCGCGCGGTGCTGTCCGCCTAAGGCGATAGACATGAAGGAGCACCGGCCGTATATACGCCGGGAGGCATGTATAAAGTGTTTTTGCTGTCAGGAGCTTTGCCCTAAAAAGGCAGTATATATAAAGCGCAGTATTCTAAACCGCGCGATGCTCAAATTTCTGAAATAGGATTGATAAAGAGATGTTTAACATAGTTTTGGTAGAGCCGGAAATTCCGCAGAATACCGGCAACATAGCGCGTACCTGTGCTGCGACCGGCAGCAGGCTGCATATAGTAAAGCCGATGGGATTTGAGATCGATGACAAAAAGCTGAAACGCGCAGGACTGGATTACTGGCATCTGCTCGGAGTGCAATATTATGACGGTCTGGAGGATTTCTTTGCAAAAAATCCGGGCGGACGGTATTTTTATTCTACTACTAAGGCAAAGAATAATTATAGTGATATTAAATTTGCAGACGGCGATTATCTGCTGTTCGGCAAGGAAACCAAAGGGCTGCCGGAGGAACTTTTGTATAACAATCCTGAGCGGTGCATGAGAATACCTATGATAAGCGAGGCAAGAAGCCTCAACCTTTCAAACGCAGTAGCAATAACGGTATATGAGGCGCTGCGCCAGACCGGATTTGAAAATTTAAAAACAGTCGGTGAGCTGACGCAGTATACATGGCAGAGCAATGAAGGAGAATGCAGATGAATAAAATAGGGATAGTAGTGGATACGGGTGCGGATATGCCACCGGAGCTTTTAGAAAAATACGGCATAGGCATGATAAATTTCATGGTAAACTTTGGCGATGAAAGCTATAGTGTCGGAGCAGAAATGTCAAATGCGCAGTTTTATGAGAAAATACGGGAAACCGGAATCCATCCGAAAACGGCGCAGACGCCTTATCAGGAGATGTATGACCGCCTGTTGGAGGAAGCAAAAAAGTGTGAAACGCTGATTTTCTTTACCATCTCTGCAAAGGCGAGCGGTCAGAATCATACTGCGCAGATGATTGCAAAGGAGCTGAAGGAGGAATATCCCGAAACGGATATCCGCGTTTTTGATACAGAGTCCTTTTCGGTGTATGTAGCCGATGCTGCCATATATGCGGCGCAGCTTGCTAAAGAGGGCGCAGAAGCGGACGAAATAATAGAAAAATGCAGAGAGCGTCTTAATTATTGGGAGGTTTATCTTCTGGTAGACGATCTGAACTATCTTGAAAAGGTCGGCAGAATAACAAAGACTGCGGCGATAGTAGGCTCTCTTCTTGACATCAAGCCTGTGCTGACAATACGCAACGGGCTGATAGAGCCGCTTTTAAAGCTGCGCGGCAAAAAGAAGATGCTTAAAAAGCTTATCGGTCTTATCAAGGAGGACGCTTCCTTTGATCCGATAAATCCTGAATTTATAGTAGTACACTCTGATGAAGATTACGCAGCAGAAACAATTTCTCTTTTGGAGGAGGAGTTTGGGCAGGGCGTTATATATATGAAAAGCGAGTTCGGACCGATAATCGGAACGCATACCGGGCCGGGTGCGCTGGCGGTGCTTTTCAGAAAGAAATAAAATGGTATAGGCCTGAGGCTGAACATGTTTTGCTTCTGGCTGTGGTATACTGAAAGGAAATGAGATACTGATGAAATACATTGTTGTTCTGGGTGACGGAATGGCGGATTATGCGATAGACGAGTTCGGAGGAAAAACCGTACTGGACGTTGCCAAAAAGCCTAATATGGATTATATGTCAAGAAACGGAGAGCTTGGCCTGGTAAGGACTGTTTTGGACGGTATGAAGCCGGGCAGCGACGTTGCAAATCTGTCGGTAATGGGCTATGATACGAGAAAGTGCTACACGGGACGCTCGCCGCTTGAAGCAGCGTCAATAGGCGTTAAGCTGCGCGAGGATGACGTGACCTTTCGCACTAACCTTGTAACGCTTTCGGATGAAGAAAATTATGAGGATAAAACCATGCTGGATTACTCTGCCGGAGAAATAACCACAGCAGAAGCGGAGCAGCTTATACAGGCGGTTGAAGATGAGCTGCATACCGATATGATACATTATTACAGCGGCGTAAGCTACCGCCATCTGCTGGTATGGCAGGGCGGTAGCACAAGCGTTGAGCTGACGCCTCCGCATGACATCTCCGACAGAAAGATTGCCGCTTATCTTCCTAAGGGCGATAACGCTCAGAAGCTGCTTGAGATGATGAAGAAATCCGAGAAGATCTTAAGGGAGCATCCGGTAAATAAAAAGCGTGTTGCCGAGGGCAAAAATCCTGCAACCTCTATCTGGATATGGGGCGAGGGGCGAAAGCCGGTACTGGAGAATTTTGAAGAAAAGACCGGAAAGAAGGGCAGCGTTATTTCGGCAGTAGATCTGATAAAGGGAATAGCGGTTTGCGCAGGAATGAACAATATAGAAGTTCCCGGGGCGACAGGCACCTATGAGAGCAACTTCCCGGGCAAGGCAAAGGCAGCGCTTGACGCGCTTTTAAACGGCTCGGATTTTGTATATATACATATGGAGGCGCCCGACGAATGTGGGCATCAAGGCGATGCGGCGCATAAAAAATATGCAGTTGAGCTGATTGATGAGCAGGTTATCGGATATTTGAGAAAGGAGCTTTACCGCCGCGGTATAGATTACCGTATGCTTATTATGCCTGACCATCCCACGCCGATTAAGCTTAAAACTCATGTAAGCGATCCGGTACCTTATATTATTTACGACTCGGACGAGCAATGCGGAAGCGGACTTGATTATAATGAGGAAAATGCGAAAAAGACGGGCATCTATGAGCCTGTCGGGCATGAACTGATGAACAGATTTCTTCAGAAATAATTACGAAGAAGACGCAAAAGACCTTATCCGCCCACGGGTAAGGCAGGGCTTAAATTGTGGGAGAAAGGCGCGGGAAGCTTTTTATGACAGGAAAAAGAGTCAAGCTTGTTGTTATTTCGGTGCTTGGCGTTGCGGCGATAGTGCTTATGGCAGTGTTCTTTCCGAAGCTGATAGGGCTTGCCGGCAGCGTCGTGCGGCTGTTTATGCCGTTTATAATCGGATACCTGTTTTCGCTTTTGGTAAATCCGCTTGCTAAAGCGCTCGAAAAGAGATTTCGCTTGCCCCGCTCCGTTTGTGCAATACTGGTGATTTTGCTGACGGTAGGCGTACTCGGAGGAATACTCACGGCAATAATAATGAAGATCGTTGACGAAATAAAGAGCATTTATGAGAATTTCCCCGTAATATATGTTAATATGACTTATGAATGGAAGGAGATTTCCGATAAGTTTGCAAATATTTATGCAATGCTTCCCTCAGGCGTGCAGGAGGCGGTTGACAATCTTACAAAAAATCTGTTTGATTCCATTGCGGGGCTTGCAGATATAGAATATACGCCCATATTCACATCTGCCGGAAATTTTGCAAAGGGGTTGCCGGGTATCTTCATTGCAATGATAGCGTTCTTGCTGTCATCGTATTTTATGATAAGCGATTCGGAACGGGTGAGCGGTGCTATAAACGGGATTTTCTCCGAACGGTTCCGGCATAAAATAGAGGCGGCGAAAATTGAAATAAAGAAATATGTCGGCGGTTATTTAAAGGCGCAGGTCATTATAATGATGTTTACCTTTACAATACTTTTTATCGGATTGAGTATTCTGGGCGTGGAATATGCGCTTATAATCGCTCTTGCAACGGCGATATTTGACGCGCTGCCGTTTTTTGGCAGCGGAGCGGTGCTGTGGCCGTGGAGTATAGTTTCCTTTTTGTCCGGTGAGATCCGGGTAGGGGTGGGACTTATAATAATTTATCTGTGCGTTATTTTCACGCGACAGATGATAGAGCCTAAAATCGTGAGTAAGAAAATAGGCATGAACCCGATAATAACGCTTATGTCGATGTATGTCGGATATAAAACGCTCGCGATCGGGGGCATGATTTTCGGCCCGCTCATAACGATGTTCTGCATAAGCCTTTACCGCGCAGGTATTTTTGACGGTATAATCGAATTTTGCCGTGATATTACACGGATAATAAAAAATGAAGCAGTAATGATAAAAAATCAGTTTAAGGAGTGATAGCAGTGGGTAAATTTTATATAACGACCGCAATTGCATATACCTCAAGAAAGCCGCATATCGGCAATACGTATGAAATAATTCTGACAGACGCCATCGCGCGCTGGAGAAGATTTATCGGCGATGATGTTTTCTTTCTGACCGGCACCGACGAGCATGGACAGAAAATTCAGGAGATAGCCGAGGCGGAGGGCATTGCGCCGCAGGAGTATGTTGACAGGATAGCGGGGCAGATCAAGGATATAGCGAATATGCTAAATATCAGCTATGATAAGTTTATCCGCACAACCGACGATTATCATGTTGAGGCTGTAAAGAAGATTTTTAAAAAGCTTTACGACCAGGGCGATATATATAAATCGGAATATGAGGGGTGGTACTGTACCCCGTGCGAATCCTTCTGGACGGAAACGCAGCTTGTTGACGGCAAGTGTCCCGATTGCGGCAGGGAAGTCAAAAAGACCAAAGAGGAAGCATACTTCCTGCGCCTTAGCAAGTATCAGGACAGGCTTATGCAGTATATTGAGGAAAATCCGGACTTTATTCAGCCGGAATCGCGTAAAAAAGAGATGATAAACAATTTCATAAAGCCGGGACTGCAGGATCTATGTGTTTCGCGTTCAAGCTTCACATGGGGAATACCGGTGGAGTTTGATCCGGGGCATGTTATATATGTGTGGATAGACGCGCTTTCAAATTATATCACGGCGCTTGGCTATACTCCTGACGAGAAGGGTGAGCTTTACAAAAAATACTGGCCTGCTGATGTGCATATAATCGGCAAGGATATACTGCGTTTTCATACTATCTATTGGCCGATTATGCTGATGGCGCTGGGTGAGCCGCTGCCGAAGCAGGTGTTCGGACACCCGTGGATGCTGTTCGGTGAGGAAAAAATGTCAAAATCGCGCGGAAATGTGATTTATGCAGAGGATTTGGTTCGTCATTTCGGGGTGGACGCGGTAAGATATTATTCGCTGCATGAGATGCCTTTTGCAAACGACGGCACGATAACATATGACGTGTTTATGAGCCGGTATAATTCCGACCTTGCAAATACGCTCGGAAATCTTGTTAATCGAACCGTTGCCATGATAAATAAATATTTTGACGGCGTAATTCAGCCGGACAGCGTACCGGGTGAATTTGACGAGGGTTTGAAGACGGTATGTATAGAGAGCGTGACAAAGATTGAGGAAAAAATGCTGACCTGGCATATAGCGGACAGCCTTGATGAAATATGGCACATAGTTGACCGCGCGAACAAGTACATTGACGAAACTGCGCCGTGGGTTCTGGCAAAGAATGAACAGGACAGATCAAGACTGGGTACTGTTCTTTATAATCTCGCCGAGGCAATTCGCATAATTGCGGCGCTGTTGTCATCGTTCATGCCGGATACGGCTGAGAAGATTGCCGCACAGATTAATGCAAAGACTCTTGATTATAATAGCATCAAGAGCTTCGGGGCAACTGAACCGGGAACAAAGGTCGGCGCGCCGGAGCCGCTGTTTGCTCGTATTGACATAGATAAAAAGCTTGTGGAGCTTGCCGCGGAAAACGCGCAGGAGGAAAAAATTGAGCTTGCGCCTTTTAAGGATTTCTGCGAGTTTGACGACTTTTTAAAGCTGGATTTGAGAGTGGGCAAGGTCATTGAGTGCGAAAGAGTTAAAAAATCGGATAAGCTCCTGCGGTTTACGCTGCAGGTAGGCAGCGAAACACGTCAGATTTTATCCGGTATAGCAAAATTCCATTCGCCGGAGGAGCTTATCGGGAAAAATGTTGTGTTTGTAGCCAATTTCAAGCCGCGCAAGATGATGGGGCTTGAGTCGCAGGGCATGATTCTGTCGGCGGAATATAATGATGAACTGTCGGTTCTGACAACTGTAAAAGAGGATATACAAAGCGGAGCGGAAATTGTTTAGTCGGCAGGCGCCGACAGGCAATGCGCGCCGCGAAGGTGCAAGCGTAGAATGAAAATACGTTTCACGCGAAGAACAAAGCGTCAAAGTAAAGAGCGAGTTTAGTCGGCAGGCGCCGACAGGCAGCGCGCGCCGTGAAGAACAAGGCTAAAAATTCAGAATGACTCAGCCGGCAGGCTATGTATGAAATGTAAGAAAGGATAAAACAATTATGAGAATGTCAAAATTGCTGATACCTACGCTCAGAGAGGTACCCTCTGAGGCGGAGATAATGAGCCACAAGCTTATGCTCCGGGGCGGATATATACGCAGAATGGCGGCGGGGATATATTCATATCTGCCGCTTGGCGTGCGTTCGCTGAAAAAGGTGGAAAATATAATCCGCGAGGAGATGGACCGTGCAGGAGCGCAGGAGCTTCTTATGCCGGCGCTGCTGCCTTCGGAGGCATATCAGGCGTCGGGCAGATGGGAGGTTTTCGGGCCGAACATGTTCAAGCTTAAGGACAGAAATGACCGTGATTTTTGTCTTGGGCCGACGCATGAGGAGCTTTTTACCCAGACGGTTATTGACGAGGTGCGTTCTTATAAGGAATATCCTATGACGCTTTATCAGATCCAGACAAAATACCGCGACGAGGCAAGACCGAGATTCGGACTTATGCGCAGCCGGGAATTTATAATGAAGGACGCCTACAGCTTTGACAGGGACGAGGCAGGTCTGGACGAATCATACAAAAAAATGTACGACGCATACTGCCGTATTTTTACAAGGATGGGGCTGGATTTCACGGTAGTTGACGCTGATTCCGGAGCAATGGGCGGCAGCGGAAGCCAGGAATTTATGGTAAAATCACCTGTCG
>CAMFCK010000033.1 GCA_945948775.1 uncultured Clostridia bacterium | reverse complement strand
GATATAAAGCCGGCAGATACATAAGAACGCCTGCAATACATGATTTATTATACCATAATTTTACCCTTTCCGCAATACTTGCATAAATAATATTTAATACTTGAATTTAACATGCAAATCTGATATAATAGTATCATTCAAAGGAAAGGCTGTGAATATATATGAAAAAAACTATTGCGGCAATTCTCGCCGCATGCACACTATCGTTTTCCGCTCAATTTGCTTATGCTGAATATATTAACGTAAGCGGCAGGACAATCGGCGAGGTTGCCGAACAGGCAGGCTATACAGATTTTAATGAATTTCTTGCCGAATACGGACTTCCCTCCGACCTGAGTGCCGACACAACGGAATCAGACGCATATTACACTATTCCGACAGGCAAAATTGCCGAAATGTACGGCATGGAGCTTGATGAACTGAAGGAAACGTTAGGTCTCGGCGACAACGTGACATATGACACCGCATGGGGAGAAGCGGAAAGCCAGTCTCCGCTCCGTTTCTACATAGGTGAGGAGTATCTCGACGCATTTAAAGCCGAATATGGTCTGGGTGATGAGGTTACTGCCGATACTCTTTGGGGCGAGGTAAGAAATATTGTTGATCAAAAAACTCTTGATGATAATCAGCGTTTAACAGCCGTAAATGCGCAGCAAATCTATGATGCGGCAGAAGCTTCATCGGTGACGATTCTCAAAAACGGCGAAGAGCTTGCTCTTGATGTCAATGCTTACATCAAAAATGACCGTACAATGGTTCCTCTTCGCGGTGTTTTTGAAGCCTGCGGCGCAAGCGTAGATTGCGACGATGAGACAAAAACCGCTTTCATTACCAAAGCCTCAGGTGAGGAAACTACCTTCATTTTTCTTCAGGCTGATTCAGACGCTGCATTCGTAAACTCCGAAAAGATAACGCTTGACACGCCTGCTGAAATCGTCAACGACCGCACTATGGTTCCGCTTCGATTTATAATGGAGCAGCTCGGTGCCGAGGTTTCGTGGGACGGCGAAAGCAGAACAGTTTCAATCGTGACAGAATAAGATCTATAAAGGTGCTGCAAAAAAGCTCAATATATAAAACGGACTTCATAGGGAGTGTCCAAAAAAATCGTTCGGAACGGACGAAAATCAGTATTCAGCGGCAGCCGAAGCCGCTGAATACCTTGCCCGACGGTGTATGCGGATATTCCGAGGGTAATTTTGGTTCGCAGTTCATGGGCATAAACACAGAAAATCCGCTTTTTCGGGCGTTTTTTTACATTTAATCGTTATTTTGTTTTTTTCGACACACTAAACCTTGAATGCTCTTGCTGACTTTTTTACACCCCTTTTTCGCTAAATGCAACAGCCCCTTCCTCTTTACATCGGCAATTAATTATTTTAAAATGTTAGAAAACACTTTCCGGAGGTTTTAAAATGGAATATTTAGATAAAATCGGTTTCAGAGCAAAAACTGCGTCGCGCCTGCTTGCAAAGCTCAGTCAGGTGCAGAAAAACGAAGCAATTGCCGCTTGCGCTATGGCACTTTGCGAAAATACTAAAGCTATATTGGCTGAAAACGAAAAGGATATAGTTTCTGCACGCGAACGCGGAGTAAAGGAGTCGCTAATAGACCGGCTGAGCCTAAGCACTGCAAGAATTGATGCAATGGCTGACGGACTGCGTCAAATAGTCATGCTCGATGATCCTATAGGCGAGGTTTTATATATGAAGGAGCGTCCGAACGGACTAATGATAGGACAAAAGCGCGTACCGCTCGGAGTTATCGGCATCATTTACGAATCACGTCCCAATGTGACTGCTGACGCCTTCGGCCTCTGCTTTAAAACCTCAAACGCAGTAATCCTGCGCGGAGGAAGCGACGCAATACACTCAAACAAGATTATAACGGATACTATCCGCAGCGCTCTCATTTCCTGCGGAATCACTCCGGATGCGGTCATTCTTATCGAAGACACCTCGCGCGAAACCGCAACGGAGCTCATGAAGCTGAACAAATATCTTGACGTGCTTATTCCGCGCGGCAGTGCCGGTCTTATTCAAACGGTAGTAAATAACAGTACCGTTCCGGCTATCGAAACAGGCACCGGCAACTGTCATATATTCGTTGATGAAAGCGCTGATATTGATATGGCTGCCAATATAATCGACAATGCAAAAACCCAGCGTCTCGGCGTTTGCAATGCATGTGAATCTCTTGTAATTCACGAAAAAATTGCTGAAAAGGCGCTGCCGATAATTGCCGGAAGGCTTCTTGCAAAAAACATTGAAATTCGCGGCTGTAAACGCACTTGCGAAATAGTTCCCGAAGCCGTCCCCGCTTCTGAGGAGGATTGGTACACAGAGTATCTTGACGCTGTAATCTCTTGTATTGTACTTCCCGGCATAGACGAGGCGATCGAGCATATCAACCGATGCAATACAGGACATTCCGAGTCAATAATAACAAATTCGTATGAAAACTCACAACGTTTTCTGAATGAAATTGATGCCGCAGCTGTATATGTAAACGCCTCAACTCGTTTTACTGACGGATTTGAGTTTGGCTACGGAGCAGAGATCGGCATCAGCACTCAAAAGCTTCATGCGCGCGGTCCTTTGGGATTGCTCGCGCTGACTACCACAAAGAATATAATATACGGAAACGGACAGATAAGAGAATAGTTTAACAAAAAGCCATGCGGCGGCTGCACAGTACAGTCCTCGCATGGCTTTTTCTTTTAATGTGATTATTTTTCAAGAGCATGTATCTTGTCGATACGTTTCTGATGTCTGCCGCCGGCATATTCCTCATTAAGAAAGGTATCAATGATCATAAACGCAAGCTCCCGGCCGGTAACACGCCCGCCAAGACATATTATATTTGCGTTATTGTGCTGCCGCGCCATCTTTGCAGAGTATACATCCGAACACAGTGCCGCGCGGATTCCGTCAATCTTATTTGCTGCAATTGAAATTCCTATACCGGTACCGCAGATAAGAATGCCTCTTTCACATTCGCCCGAGATTATCGTATCTGCGACCTTTTTTGCAATATCCGGATAATCGCAGCTTTCCTCGTTATATGTGCCGCAGTCCTTATACTCTATACCCGCGTTCTTCAGATGCTCTATAACGTGATTTTTCAGTTCAAAACCGCCGTGATCACTGCCTATCGCCAACATTGTTTTCTTCCTCCCTGTTATTGTGTTTTTCTTCATATTCTCGTTCCGCTTGAGATTTTCTCAGATAGAACGGAACCAGCTCGTCATACCGTATATGTTTTTTGTCCTTTGCCAGAACAGCCGCCGAGCCTGCCATCTGCGCATTCAGATTTGCCGGTGCAAACAGCACCATGCTGCCAAGCTTTTCTTTTATAATATCACCGCAGACCGGCAATCCATCGCCCAAAAAAACCACACGTTCGCCCATTTGCGCCAGTTCCTCACAGCAATCCTCAATGCTCAGCGCGCGCAGTGGGGCAATTTCCCTTAGTGAAACTCCGTCAGAGCGGTAGAGTGCGTTGTAAACCTGCCCCCGGCGCGCATCCATTATGGGCGCTATTATATAGTTCGAGCAGATAAGATTAAACGCCATCGCCTCCAGTGAAGATACAGCCGCGCAAGGCTTTGACGTTGCATGTGCAAGCGCCTTTACTGCCGATACCCCGATACGAATGCCGGTAAAGGAGCCCGGGCCGGTAACAGCGGCAAACAAATCAATATCCGCTGCCGTCAGCTCACTCTGCAACAGGGCAGAAGCAATCATCGGCATTATTGTCTGCGAATGCGTCAGTTTATTATTGAGTATCTGTTCACATACAAGCTTCTCGTCCTCGACAATTGCACACGACGCAACTGCCGCAGACGTATCAACTGCTAAAATCCGCATTTGCTCACCCCTCATATCCTGTCTTTACAATTTCTATTTCCCTGTAGTTCTCATCAATGCTCAAATCTCTGCTTATACTGATTTCTATCCTTCTTTGCGGCAGAATATCCGCAATGCGCACCGACCATTCAATGATACAAATTCCGTCGGAAAGATAATCCTCAAAACCAATTTCATACATTTCATCGCTGTCCTCGATGCGATAAGCGTCTATATGATAAACGTTTATACTGCCGCTGTAGCAGTTGACTATAGTATATGTAGGACTTGAAATATGCTCCTCAACTCCCAATGCACGGCACAACCCCTTTGTAAATGCGGTTTTACCTGCGCCAAGTTCGCCATCAAGACATATTACATCACCGCAGCTAAGCCCCTTGGCAAGCTTTTCTGCTATTTTCTCAGTTTCCTCCGGGCTGTAGGATTTACATATCATCAGAATAACCCCGTAATTTTTCCGTTTTCATCAATATCTATCTTCTCCGCCGCCGGGCGCTTCGGCAGTCCGGGCATTACCATAATATCCCCGGTTTCAACAACTATAAACCCAGCCCCATTGGAAACACGCACCTTTGAAACAGTAACGGTAAAGCCTTCCGGTCTGCCAAGCTTTGTCGGATCATCGGACAGAGAATATTGCGTTTTTGCTATACACACCGGCTTTTTATCCAGACCGAGAGCCTCAAGCGTTTTTATTTCTTTTTCAGCCTTTTTACTGTAGCTGACACCGCTTCCGCCGTATATTTTTGTTACGATGGTATTTATTTTATCCTTGATAGAAAGCTCGGTATCATAAAGATACTTAAATTCCGGCTTCTGCTCTTCAAGCATAGCAACAACCTTGTTTGCAAGGTCTATGCCCCCCTCGCCGCCTTTTGCAAACACCTCGGAAAGCGACAGCTCGGCATTATACTCGGAGCAAATCCTTCTGACTGCATCTATTTCCGCATCGGTATCGGTGTCAAATCTGTTCAGCGCTACAATCACAGGCACGCCGTAGCTCTGCATATTCTCAATATGCTTTTTCAAATTCACAGCGCCCTTTATAAGAGCCTCTACATTTTCCTGCTTCAAATCCGCCTTATCAACACCGCCGTTATATTTAAGCGCGCGAACGGTAGCAACTATAACAACAGCATCGGGTGCAATTCCATGAATTTTTCTGCGCCTAAATCTGCGCCGAAACCTGCTTCTGTTACAGTATAATCCGAAAGCTTCATCGCGAGGCGCGTCGCGGTAACGCTGTTGCAGCCATGCGCAATATTTGCAAACGGTCCTCCGTGAATAAAGCAGGGCGTATTCTCCAGCGTCTGAACAAGATTCGGCTTTATTGCGTCTTTTAAAAGAGCGCACATTGCGCCCTCAGCCTTTAAATCTCTGGCATAAACAGGCGCACCGGAATAATTATATCCGATTATAATATCACCGAGGCGTTTTTTTAGATCAGCCAGACCATCGGCAAGGCATAAAATCGCCATTATCTCAGACGCTACCGTTATCATGAAGCCATCCTCGCGCGGACGTCCGTTAATTTTACCGCCGAGTGCAACAACCGTTTCGCGCAAAGCGCGGTCATTCATATCAAGCACACGCTTCCATACTATATTGGTAGTGTCAATCTCAAGCTCGTTTCCCTGATGGATATGGTTATCAATCATAGCCGAAAGCAGATTGTTCGCCGCAGTAATTGCGTGCATATCGCCTGTAAAATGCAGGTTGATATCCTCCATAGGCACTACCTGACTGTAGCCGCCGCCTGCGGCTCCGCCCTTTATCCCCATTACAGGCCCGAGCGAAGGCTCACGCAAAGCAAGCACACATTTTTTCCCAATACGTCTTAACGCGTCTCCGAGACCTACCGTGGTAGTTGTCTTTCCCTCACCGGCAGGCGTGGGATTTATCGCCGTAACAAGTATAAGCTTTCCGTCCTTATTTTTTGAAACGCGCTTAATAAGTGCTTCGGACATCTTCGCTTTGTACCTGCCGTACTGCTCAATCTCCTCCTCGGCAATTCCAAGCTCTGAGGCGACCTCTTTGATAGGAAGCATTTCAGCTGCCTGTGCAATTTCAATATCACTTAACATTGCTCTCACTCCTGATTATAGCTTTTGACATAAATTTTGCCTTATTTATAATGAACCTTTCATGTTCTCCTTCTCCGATAGCGCCATTATTATCACTAGCCGTTACCTTGAACACAAGCTTTTTTCCATCGGTAAAAATCAGCTCCGCCTCAGCTGTAATCTCGGCACCAACTACGCTTGGAGCCGTATGCTTTAAGTCAATTCTGCCGCCGACTGTGCTTTCGCCCTCATCAAGCCTTCCTTCAAGAGCATTTACCGCAGCCGCCTCCATTGCAGCAACAAGCGCAGGCGTTGCAAATACATCAAGCTCGCCGCTTTTCATTGTTTTGGCAATATTGGACTTGTCAACAGTAGTAGTAAAAACGCCTTTTATTCCGGTTTCAATCATACCGGCCTGCCTCCTCCGTCACAAAAATCAAGGCTATACCGCACTCCGCTTGCGCGGCTGCAATGGTACAGCCCTGTTACTTACCATAATATTATCTACTGTTTATTGTTAAAATAAACACGGTCGTCATGCACTTTTTTCAAAAGCATGTCCAGACGCTTTTCAACATCACCAAGAATATCATCGGCATACTGGTCACAGTCTGCCTTGATTTCCATTGATTTTGTCTGTGCGTCATTTACAAGACGGTTAGCCTGATCTATAGCCTGTCTTGTAACCTCATTTTCGTCAATCATCTGACGAACCTTGTCCTCGGCATTTTTAACCATTGTCTGCGCGCGGGTTTCTGCCTCATTAAGTATTCTCTGCCTTTCCTCCTTGACCCATTTTGCTTCTTTAAGCTGTTCCGGGTATACAAGACGCAATTCCTGAATGTAATCAAGAAGTTCCTCCTTGTCCACAAGAATCTTTCCGCTCAAGGGAACAACCGGCGCCTTATCAATATTTTCCTCCATCAAATCAATAACTTCCATGATATCTTCCATTTCCAAAACTCCTATCAATTATTATACTTTTTTCTTATGTCAGGAATTATCTGTCCCGGCACAAGACCTTCGAGACCGCCGCTGTACTTTGCGACCTCTTTTACCATGCTCGAGCTAATGTACGAAAACTGCGAATTGGTCATCATGAATACCGTTTCAAACTCAGGGTTCAGCGCCTTATTCAAAAGCGCCATCTGAAACTCGTACTCAAAATCCGCTACTATTCTGAGCCCCTTAATAATCACTTCGGCATTCTTTTGCTTCAGAAAATCAACAAGCAGACCGGAAAAAGCGTCACATTCGACATTTGCTATTCCTTCGGTAACCTGCTCTATCATCTTCTTACGCTCATTTACTGAAAAAAGCGGTTTTTTATTTATATTGTCCAAAACGCCTACAATGACCTTATCGTAAAGCCTTGACGCGCGCTTTATGATATCAAGATGCCCGTTGGTTATGGGATCAAAACTGCCGGGATAAACGGCAATTCTCAAATCACTTCACCTTCTTTGATAAACAGTAACGTAGCTTCTGCCGTATTTTTTCTGTTTCATCACCGACAAACCGTCAAAATCATCATGCATATCAGTATCATCGCTTTCTAAAACAATAATACCTTTTTCACTCAGCCGCTTATTTTTGACTATATCGGACAAAACCGGCTCTATAAAGCCCTTGTTATATGGCGGATCAAGAAAAATCAAATCAAAGCATT
>CAMFCK010000032.1 GCA_945948775.1 uncultured Clostridia bacterium | reverse complement strand
ATGCAAGTATAACCGGAGCATCGACCATGCTTACCTTTGAGTTCCCCGGCGGCGTTGAGCAGGAATATGCCATTCAGCCAACAGGCGCATGGGATCCGATGACCGATGATGAGGTCGGAACAGTGGAGCTTAAGGCCGGCAGCGGAGTTATAAAGGTTTCACAGAGCGGAGGCGGCGTAAACTGGGATTACTTCCGGCTGGATAAAATAAATACTGATTTTGGTGTTTATTCGGTTTTTGCCGGTGAAAAAGCGCTTGTAAACGGGCGTACTATTGAAAGGGGCACAGACTTTTTTACAGCATACTGTACGGATGAAATTAATACAGATGCGCTTTACAAGGCATCAGCATATGTAATAAACGGAGATAAAATTATACCTGCAGAACTTTCGGCATCCGGAAATGAGCTTAATATCAGTCTGAAAGGAACTCTTGACTACAGTACTGTATATACGCTTGTTATTAAAAATTTAGAAAGCAAGTATGCGTGTGCAAAACAAAAGAGTGTTATATTTGCCACATCGGATACACAAAACGATAACGGTGGAGGAAGTTTGTCAATTTCGGATAAGAATATCAGCTATGAGAATGTTGACATAGCAGGCGTTGTGTATTCCTCGGTTGGACAGAAAGTTTCAGGCAGAAGTGTGACGCTTAGCGTAACAGCACCTGACGGAACGTATACAGACAGGGCTGTAAAAACAGTTTCGGGTGAGGGAGGAGCTTTTGAAATAAGCTATACCATACCTGAGGGCAGTACGGCAGGACGGTATACCTTCACTCTTGCTACGGAGTATACAACAAAAACAGCAGTCGCAGAGCTTGTATATATTTCACAGGTGACAGAAAAAGCAATACTTGATAATCTTCGCGCTGCAGGCAGTGTGAGCGAGGTTCGGGAATGGTTTGACAAAAATTCACAAATTTTAGGCATCACGCATGAAAGTGATTTGGAGTCAATACCGGAAGCTGATATGTTTTACAGGCATTTTATAAATGCGGATTATGCCGATGTTTTGGCATTTTGCGACGACTATAACAAGTATTTAGCCTTTGAAACAATTAATCAGGGCGACATCACAGCTGTGGAGGAAATACTTGCCGACAGTGTTTTGTGCGGCTATATCGGTATAGACGGTGCGAAATCAGATGGTATTGAAAAGCATAGAGCGGAGTTTCTCGGCGAGCTTGCTTCGCTTGAGGATATGAAAACGCCTGAGGAATATAAGGCTGAGTATGACAGGATATGCAATAACTGGCTTGCTGAAGAATTTGGAAAAACGGATGTTATGCCTGATGTTCAGTCGATATCTGTATATGCCGGGCAGGGTGTAAATATTCCGATAGCATTTACTAAAGGGCAGACAGGAGTTAAAAAGATTTCATATATAATCGAGTGTGAAAAAAGCGGTCTGTTCAGTAAAGTAACAACATCCGGAATAAGCGGCAGTAAAGAGATTAAAAATACGGATAATACAGCAGTTGTAACGGTTGATGTTGATGAAAGCAGTGATCCTGTTATTAAAATCGGTACAGTAATACTGACAGCACCGGGGTATGCGGACAGCTTTACTCTGAAGGTCAGCGGAAGTATTGAGTATAAAGTTTCAAGCGGTTCAAGGAGCTATGATATAACGCGCAGCATACTGAATAAAGATATAGTTGTTACTGTAACCAAAAAATCCTCTGATGACGGAGCAGGAAAGGGCAGTTCATTAAGCACTTCATCGGGCGGAAGCAGTATGTCGCAGATTACTATCCAGCCTCAAGATGTACAAAGCTACAGTTTTGGCGATTTACAGAGCGTTAAGTGGGCAGAGGAAAGTATCAATTATCTTTTGAAGAAGAATATAGTTTCAGAAAATGAGGAACGGCTGTTCTATCCTGACCGCAATATTACGAGGGAAGAATTTGTGAAAATGATAGTTACAGCAGTAGGGGCGTACACGGCTGACGCGCAGACACAGCTTGTTGATGTACGGTCGGATGAGTGGTATTACAGCTATATAGCAAGTGCAGAAAAATACGGAATAATTTACGGTAAAGACGGGAGCTTTGGAGTAGGTGAAAATATTACTCGTCAGGATATGGCGGCAATAATTTATCGTACATTGGAAAAGCTTGGGTATGCTGCTGAGCCGGATGGCAGCGTGTATGCGGATGACGGCGAAATCTCTGAATATGCAAAAGCGGCGGTTTATTGTGTAAAAGCGCTTAATATTATGAGCGGTGTTGGTGATAACCGCTGTGCACCAAAGGATTTTGCAACACGTGCAATGGCGGCGCGTATGATTTATGAAATGATGAAGGCGGTGGGACGATGAAGAGAATACTTGCAATAATATTTGTCCTGCTTAGTGTGACTACTGTTGCATATGCAGCTGATGATGAGCATCGGGACGTGGTTTCGGCATTGGGCTTGCTGCCGGCTTACGGTGACAGTAACTCTGATGAGGCTGTGCTGCGTGAGGAACTTGCCTATTCAATAGCTAAAATAATGAACAGCGGTGAGCTTCAACCGGCAAATTCGTACTTTGCGGATGTAGATGCTGCCAATAGCTATTCGGGATATATAGAATATCTTTATAATCTCAGGGTTGTATCCGGAAACGGCGGACGTGAATTTTTGCCAAAGGAGGGTGCTTCGCCCATAATGGCATATAAGCTGATTATAGAATGTATGGGATACGGACCGGCGGCAGAGGCGCAGGGCGGATATCCTGAAGGCTATGCGGCAGTTGCGTCCAATCTTGGTCTTACAAAAGGTGTATATAAGACACAAGAAGGATATATCACAAGACAGGGCATGATAAATTTATTATGGAACGCTCTCATGGCTGAATATTCTGATGCAAGTGTAGGAACAGACGGCAGTATTTACTATGACAAATCAAACGGTACCAAAACGCTCCTTAGCAACAGTCTCGGTATAAGTGCATATGACGCAGTTGTAACAGATGTTGATGACAGCTCATACCGGCTGTACGTGCAGATTGAACGTAACAAATATGACACCAATAAAAATCCGATTGCAGCCGGAACAAATAAGAGCTTTTCGGCATCCGGTACGGTGGATATAAATAAATTTGAAGATGTGCCGGTTACTGTTTACGCCGACAATGATGATACGGTTGTTTTAATATATCCGCAGAAGAATGTTGAGGTTAGTTACCGAACGATATACTCGGTAAATGGCGACAGTACCAGGAGTAATTCATATGCGCCTCAGTATATCAACAGCATAAGATTTATTGGCGACACTAAAAGATATACTGCCGAAGAAAACCTGAGAGTAAAACTAGGCGGTGTACTGACCGAAGCCCCGGTAGAGCTTGCAGGCAGCTTTGCAAAGGTTGTTACGAGAGATTCAAAGATAATTTTTATCGGAACGTGGAAGCTGGAAGAAGGAGGGATTATAACATCGGTTTCAGACACCCAGCTGCAGTTTATAAAGGGCAGTAACAGTAATGCCCGGCTTCGTAATATAGATGAGTACACAAAAAAACTTGTGTTTATAGACGGCGAAAGTACAGATATATCACATCTCAGAAAGGATACATATTTCCAGTATTATCAGTATCTGGATGAAATGCTTGTCATTGTAGCGTCGGAGAAGATTATTACTGATGTTCTCTATGATGTCGGGGAAGACGAAATACATATCGGTGACATTTATTATGACAGGGCAAGCACGCTGTATTTAGCAGATGAAAAGGGCAGCTACAGTATCGGCGGACGTATCAGCGAACTGATTAATCTTGATGTGGATGCATTCTTTAATCATGCAGGTGAATGTGTTTATATCAGACGTTCTGCACAAGAGCAGGCTGTTAAAACAAAATTTCTCGGTGTACTTGTAAGATACTTCTATAACGAATTTGATGACGAGAAGGGAATAACCGTATGGGTGTTAGAGCCTGAAATAACAAAGCAGACATTTATTATAGATGATAAGACAGTTTTTAACGACGGCATTGATTTTGAAAGATTTATCTCCTCCGGCGGAAGCTACAGCGGCACCGGAATTTATGAATTTGAAATAAACAGACGCGGTGCTGTGCGTTCGGTGTCCAAACCGACTCCATATCCCGGATTTGACAGCGGCAAAGCAACCACCACCATAATAGGTGACGATGATTATCCGTACGTTGGCATAGGTAATAAGCTGTTGTTTTGGCAGGATGCAGAAATAGCGGCAATCTATAATGATAACGGAGAATTTTCGGTAAGAAAGGTCAGCTATTCAGAACTGAGGAATACGGATATTCCGGAGGGTGCCACAATATATTTTTTCGGTGACGAGGACAGTACGGAAATCAGAATGGCGGTATTATGCGGAAGCGGACTTTCGGGACTGCATAACAGAATACAAAGCTATGCCGTTGTTACAAAAAACAAGCTTACAATAAATAGTGATGATGAGCCTGTATGTAATCTGACGCTTGTCGGCAAATCAGAGCTTGAGCTTACCGTTACAGAGGAAATAGGAAGAGAAATCCCCTCCAAAGCCTTTGTAGAATATTATCGGGGAGCAGTGTTCGGAGAAAACAATATCACCTTCGGCAAGGTTATAGATATAACTGATAACTTTGAAAAAGTTGACGCTGGCAGCGGATTAATGTGCGGCTTTGTCAACAAGATTGATTCACGTGTTATTTGGCTTACCACAGGCGAGGTTTATTGCTTCCATCCGACATGGATAACCTTTGTTGAGATGGATAAGGATAACCCATCTGATGTAAAGCCGATAAAGGCGGAGGATATTGATGAAGGTGATAAGGTTTATTATTATCTTACCGAGGGTGCGGTCAGAATGGTAATTGCGGTAAGATGATAATATATGGATGTTAAGAATATTTTTATCGGAATGAAAGGAAGGAATGTAAAATGTTGAAAAAGAGGCTATTAAAGGCTATCGGTATGCTGATGCTGTTGAGTTCGGTTATTACTGCTTTTTGCGTGACAGCAAGTGCTGAAACTGTGTCTATCGACACAAACAACCCTCAAAAACTGCTGTCAATAGCAAACGGTATTAATTGGGGTACAATGGAGGCAAACTGGGAGGTTCCGTTGATCGATTCGAGTTCTACGTGGGGCAGTATTGTTTCATGGCATGTGATACCTGAATATTCATTTAACAATACCAATATAGGAAGCTATACCGTCAATGTGGATTTGGGCGCAGATCCAACGACAGGCAGTGATACTGTTCCGGCAGTATTTGTAGTTGACGGAACGGTGGTGCACACTGTTGATGTAGTAAGAAATGCGGGTTGGTCTGATAAACAAAGTTTTCAAATAGATTTGACAGCCGGTCCACATACTCTATTGGTTAGACAGGGAAATAATATATCGGATTCATACGGCTTTTTAATTCGCAGTATAGAACTTAGTATTGCCGAGCCTGACAAGGTTGAAATTATACCTGCTAAAAAGACGCAGGATGCCGAATGGGCAAAGCTCAATACAATGTACTGGGGCGTAAAGATTAACGGCGGCGGCACCGACAAAGCAACACTAGAGTTAAAGGACAGCGACAATAATTATGTAGCATGGGAAGAAAAGGATATAAGTGCATTTTCCGGCGGCGGTGATATTGTATTCGGCATTGCACTCAGCAATCCTGCGGGCGACAAGCTGAACCGTGAGATGATTTTAAATGTTTCCGCGTATATTTATGATGAGGGTAAAACCTACAGCGCTGAAAGTACACCGATAAGCTATAACGAGCTTGACTGACGGAAGGAGTGTAAATTATTATGAAGAAGACATATCAACCCCCTGAAATGAACTTTGAACTCTTCGACGTTGAGGATATTATTACCGATAGTGCTGCATTATCAAAATCAAAAGCTGCTGATAATACATACGGCGAAAATTTATTTACGTTCTCTTGGTAATAAATAACAGATAAGGAATCTTGAACTGAATATTTGAAAATCCGATAAAAATATAAAAGCATCCGGCGGAAAAATTTCTGCGGTGCCGCATGAACTGTTGCTGCATCGCAGAAGTTTTCCGTAGTGTATAATAGTAAAAGTTAAAATTTTGTTTTGAAATTACCTCTGTGTATGAGAGCAAAAAGTGATATAAAGTAAGTTTTTTATATTAATTCAACCGAAAGGAATGGTGAAAGTAATGGAGAAGATACTAAATAAGGCGGTAGGGTGGATATTGACAGCGGCTTTGATGTTATCACTTGCCGCTGTACCTGCCAGCGCCGCCGAGGTTACGCTGCAAACCGGTTTGAATACGTATTCAGAAGTAAGGCTTGCCGATGCAGATGAGATTTATCAAATGGAATATAACCCCGCAACCGGTGTTCTGGATAAGGATAGCATCAGCGCCGGAGCTACTTTGAAAGACGGACAGTGGCTGCAATGGTTTAATGTTTTGGAATGGACAATAAATGTGCCGCAGGAGGAGACCTACAATATTTTCTGGGAGGCATATGCAAATACTGATAAAAAAGCAATTCTTAGCTTTGATGGAACGGAAAATGAAATTACAATCAAACAAAGCGAGAATATTAGTGCAGATTACAATGTGCATCTGAATGTGACCTTAAGCGCCGGAACGCATAAAATGCAGCTTAGGCTTGCAGATAATGAGCTTTGGCAGGCGATAATATTAGGTAAATTCACCTTCTGCGGCGGCGCAGAAAAGGAATTGCCGGAATTGCCGGAATTGCCCGGCATTGAGGAATTTTCTGAAACACTCTCACTATCAAGCAACAGCGGAGTATATGATATAGATGAGAACGGAAGCATGACGGAATCGACAAACGGGTTGCCGGCGGATACATATAATACATATATAAATTATAATAACGCGGTGAAGTGGACTGTTGACCTGCCTTATGACGGAACATATAAATTTTATGAATACGGCTTTTGGACTGAGGACACAGAAAGCGGTGAGCCGTCTGACGCTGTAAGAACAGTATGGCTTTCGATCGACGGACAGTCCAAATCCTTTGAAATGCCTGATACAGGCTGGAGCACTGAAGAACACGGATATGCCGCTTTCAATTTAAAGGCAGGCACATATGATGTCCTGCTGCAGCTTGGTACAGGTGATCAAAACAGATATGCGGCGGTGTGCATAAAAGAACTAAGAATATATGGCTCGGCTGAGGCTTCGGCAGAGGAAAATATATCTACAGCCATTGAATATTATAACGCGGATGGCGACCTGACTTCTGATATTTCAAATGTGGCATATGTAGGAGGCAGCGCTGTTATTGTAAATCCTGCAGATGTATACAATGATGCGCGCTATTTTATTGCGGCTTATACCGATAAGGATTGTGCAAGCCTTTTAGAGGTTGCCTCAGCAGATTTTGTGTTGCAGGAGGACGGCAGCTATAAGGCTGAGATGTTCCCGTATGAGCTTCCCGCAGATACGTATGCTGTCAAGGAGTTTGTATGGAAGTCGGGAAGTATGAAGCCTATTACAAATGCAAACACGCATGAGGTGAATATTATTGTTACTGAGGGCGAGTATTCTACTCAGGATGAAACGTATATGAGATTTATCGGAAGAAGTGAGCAGACAGCAAACGGCAGGGGATTTAACTTCCCACAGTCAGGGCTTGAATTTGCGTTTACCGGAACGCAGGCGGCAGTAAATGTGACTAATGCGCTTTCGAATGACGCTCACAGTAATACAGCCTATTTCAGCGTCATTGTGGACGGTGGGCAAAGGCAGAGAATACACCTGACG
>CAMFCK010000031.1 GCA_945948775.1 uncultured Clostridia bacterium | reverse complement strand
TATATGCCGATATACAATGCTCTTTGCGGCGGCGCGCGTACGCAGATTGATTTTTCCGCCGAAAACAGCATAGCCTTTGCTTCAAAGGTTCTGCCGCGCCTGCGCGGAAAAAGAGGCGTTGTATTGCAGGGTATTGATGAGGTTGTAATTGATGCCGAGCCGCATTTTACGGTCTATTTTGACCGCCGGGGCGAGGGTATAAGTGCTGTAGTAGTGGCAAACTACGGAAGTATTGGGCTGCGGCTTCCGTCCGTTTCACCGGAACAGAATAAAATAATTGTACGCGATGCACAGCGGGAGAATGAGGTTTTAAGATTTTTCAGCGCGTTCCGGGCGGAAAATAACAGCTATCTGCTGGATGACAGTGATGAGCTGTACAGATTTTTATTTAATGAGCTTGAACAGCTTGAAAGCTATGCGCAGATTATAGAAAGCGACAGCTTTTCACTTCTGCAAAAGCAGTATACGCCCGATATAAGCGCCGCGGTGAGCTATCGAAGCGATATTGATCTTCTGGAGGTAAGCTTTGACAGCGGCTTGTCTGCGGAGGAAATAGAGGGGATACTCTCAGCGGTGCGCCTGCGCAAAAGCTATTACCGTACCGACACGGGCAGATTTGTGGATCTTAGCCAGAGTAATGGAATGATGCGGCTTATGAATCATCTTGATTTTGACCGCAGCGATATACAAAACGGGAAAAAGACGGTTTCAAAATACCATGCGCTGTATTTGGCGGGACTTGCAGGAAACGGTGATATAACAAGCGATAAAAGCTTTGATTCTCTGATAAATGAAATACGGTCGATAAAGGCGGATATACCGCCCGGGATTGACGCTGTGCTTAGGGAATATCAGCGCGAGGGCGTGAACTGGCTTGCACAGCTGGACGCGCTTGGATTCGGCGGGATACTTGCCGATGATATGGGACTTGGAAAGACGCTTGAGGTAATAGCGTTTGTAATGAGCGCGAAAAGGGACAAGCCGGCGCTGGTAGTCGCGCCGAGCGCGCTTTTGTATAACTGGCAGAAGGAAATAGCAAGATTTGCGCCCGGTGCAAAGACGCTGATAGCCGACGGCACGAAGGCTGAGCGGAGCGAAAAGCTGAAAGCCGTTAGTGAAGCGGATTTTGTTATAACCTCATATCCGCTGCTTAGGCGCGACGGCGCGCTATATGCAGAGCTGGTATTTTCCTATTGCTTTATTGACGAGGCACAGTATATCAAAAATCCTAAGACAATGAATGCGCGCGGAGTTAAGCGGATAAATGCGCACCGCTGCTTTGCGCTGACCGGAACACCGATAGAGAATTCACTTACCGAGCTTTGGTCGATATTTGATTTTATAATGCCCGGATATCTGGGAATGCGCGCAAAATTCAACGAAAGCTATGAAAAGCCGATAATGCAGGGCTTCGAGGGTGCGGCGGAAGTTCTGAAAAGCAGGATAAAGCCATTTGTAATGCGCAGAATGAAAACTGACGTGCTTGCCGAGCTGCCGGAGAAGATAGAAAACACCATCTATGCCGAGCTTGTGCCGGAGCAGAAACGGCTGTATGAAGCATACCTTGCAACAGCAAGAAGCAAGGTGGGTGAAATACTTGCCAAAGGCGGATCGGAGGTTATGATTCTGAGCCTGATAACAAGACTCAGGCAGATATGCTGCCATCCGGCGCTGTTTGACGAGAATTACCGGAAAGAGAGCGGAAAGCTGGAGCTTTTGTGCGAGCTTGTGTCCTCGGCTATATCCGGCGGACACAGGGTGTTGGTATTTTCGCAGTTTACATCAATGCTTAAAATTATCCGTGAGGAATTTTCGCGGCGCGCAATTGAATGTTTTTATCTTGACGGAGCAACTCCGCCGTATGAGCGCAGCGAGCTTTCGGCACGCTTTAACGGCGGTGAGCGCGAGGTGTTTTTAATAAGCCTTAAGGCGGGCGGAACCGGACTAAATCTGACCGGAGCGGATACGGTGATCCACTATGATCCGTGGTGGAATCCGGCAGTGACCGACCAGGCCTCCGACAGAGCATACCGTATAGGGCAAACAAAAGCTGTGCAGGTGATAAGGCTTGCAGCCTCCGGAACTATAGAGGAGCAGATACTAAAGCTTCAGGATAAAAAACGAGCTTTGGCGGACGGAATTATAATTAAAAATTCTGCGGTGCTTTCCAACCTGACCAACGAGGAAATAATGTCGCTGTTTGAATAGAATGATGGGGCTGTAAAAAACTCGATATATAAAACGAACTTCATATGGGGTGTTCAAAAATCGTTCGTAGTCCAAGGGCATAAACACAGAAAATCCGCCTGCACGGGCGGATTTTCTGCCAGCGTGTAGACAATAGTCTACACGCTGGAGACTGCGAGAAATTAGGTTGGATTTTGCGGAAATGAATTCGTCGGCGTACGATGGTACGGTAGAGTTCATTTCCGCAAAAAGCGCACAGTCATGCGGAAAATACGCATGACTGTTTTCGGTTGAAAAACTTGATATAATATTTGTTTGCTCTTGCTACAATGAGTTTTGCGCGGTCTAACCAATTTGTCTACAGTCTGACAGAAAATCCGCCTGCACGGGCGGATTTTCTGCATTATAATCGATATTATTTTTGACGCACTAAAAGCAAGTAAAATTAAGGTTTTGCCCTTGAACGCTCTGGGCGACTTTTTTACACCCCTTCTGACGTTTAAGTCCGCTTATACCGTCAAAATACCGCTGTCCGATTCGATAAGGAGCTGAATGTCCTCCTCGCGCCCGTCTGCGGCGTTGATATATATAAGGAAATTTCTTCCGTTGGAGGTTCCCTTAAATTCATAGCAGAGAACCTCGCGCGTGCTGTCCTTCGGTATCAGCGCAAGCCGCGCGGAATCAATAGAAAGCTTCTTTGAAACATATTCGCGCGCCTCCTGACGTGTCAGCTTTGCACTAAGATCGCTGCGCTGAGTATGATTCATGATATATCCGTGTGCCTCAAGCCCTACGATTTCGCCGTTATCAAGCGCGACCTTTACCTTTACAAGATCGGAATAGCATATCACACCGTCCTGCTCATAGGCAAAATTTATGGTTGCCGTGCCGCCAAGATTTTCAAAATAGCTCTCGCGCATATTCGTATAGCCGTGCTCTTTGAGAAATTCCTGTGCCTTAGTTATTGCCTCGGAGGAGTCGAGCTTTTCCTCGCCTACAGCGCGGCTGTTTATATAATACAGAATATACCCGCCGTTTTTGGTAATGGATACGATCTTCTCTGCGTTGCTGGCACTGAAGGTGTGGCAGTCTATGCTTGAATTTTCGCTAAGACCGTTATAGGATATAAAGCCGTTTCCCGGGCCGAAAAATTCATTGGCGATCACCGCCGCCGTTTCAGAGGATATTTCCTCCGCGTTTTCACACATTACAGGTCTGCGGTTTTCAACATGCTCGGAGAATGGCCCGTCATAAATCAGCGACGGATATTCGCCGAACTCCTTTTCAATGGCAGAAAATCCGTCCATACTGTTCTCTGCGGCATACGCAATCGTTGAGCCTGCATGCTGAGCTTGGGAGAAATTCAGCTTGCCGCTGTAGATATCCTCCTGTATGGCATTAAGAGCGGCAGACAGATTTTCCGCATAGGTACTAAGCTGCGCGAGAGTATTATATTCGTCCTCGGTCATGGCGGTATCATAAAGCGCGTTCTGACTCAGATAGAAGCTGTAGTCGCCGACCTGCGAAAGAAATTTTTCGGTCTTGTCCAGCGAATCCTCGGAAAGTGGAAGATGTGAAAGACATTCCTTTGCCGCAGCCGACTGGCGCGACAGCTCGGCTGAAACCGACGCGAAATGCGCCGGAGAATTTACTAAAAGTCCTTTTGACAAAAGCGTATTTATATCGTCGACATAATCGTTCAGCTCAAAAAAAGCGCGGTTGTAAGTGTTGTTGACGCTGCGCTGCAGCTTGGTGGCGCGTGTGTATTCGTAGCCGGCAAAGCAGGAAACGGCGACAAGCACGCAGGTCAGTATCCAGTAGCCATATTTTCTTTTCATGTTACCCCTCCGGTTTATCAAGTGTTTATGCATATTTTAACCATAAAATACAGTAATATGTATGAAATGCCCCTGAAACGGCAAAAATTTATCTGATACGAAAGGAAGGGATTATATTAAATGAAAAAAATTTTGGAAACCGTACTGGCTGTATTGAGTATATTTGCGTATTGCACAGCTTATGCCAACGGCTTTTCACAGGAGCTTTCGGACGGTATTTTAAGATTTCATATTCTTGCCAACAGCGACAGCGAATATGACCAGCAGGTAAAGCTTGAGGTAAGGGATTATGTATGCGGCAGGCTTGGTGAATGTGCCAAAGAGCCTTGTTCACAGGGATATATGGAAAAAATAGAAACGCTTGCCAATGAAAAGCTTGATATGCTCGGTGCGCCGTACGACGCGTCTTTAAGAGCGGAACGCGTCTTTATGCCGAAAAAGAGCTATAAAAATATTACGCTGCCTGCGGGCAGGTACAATGCGGCAAGACTGGTGCTCGGCAGCGGAGAAGGCCGAAACTGGTGGTGCGTGGCATATCCTCCGCTCTGCTTTACCGAGGACGCGGCAGGAGAGCTTTCCGAACAGGGCGAAAATTTGCTGAGGGAAAAAATGTCCCGGGAAACCTTTGATATGATAACCTCTGAGGCGGAATACCGCTTCTGGATCGTTGATTTTATAGGAAATGTCATGAAATAAACGATTATTCGCCCGCGGCATCCTTTAAAAGGCTGAGCCGAAGCAAAAACATATTATAACGCTTTTCATCACCGCCGAACCACTCCTTCTCAACGGGGCGCTTCTGATTAAGCCCGATTTTGCGTACTGCATTAAGCGCCGCCTGCTTTTGCGAACAGCCGCGCTCGGTCAGAGAATTTGCGCCTTCTGCGGTATCATAGGCGGTAAACGCCTGATTAAAATCCATCAGATCATACAGGCGCACCGCCTTGTTGTTTGCATTGTTGATAAGCAGTCCCCAGTTTTCCCAATGGCGGTCGGTATTGCCGACAAGGTAGTCGAGAATGTTCATCATGTAATAGCCGTAAGCGTCAAGCCGCAGAATAAATTCCATGGCGTCTATGGATTTGTTTGCACAGTAGATTTCAAACGCCTTGCGTGATACTGTGCCAAACTGCGGTGAGGTGATTATTCTGCTTACCGAAACCGTCTGATTTTCAAATTCATACAGTTCGTACTTTACTTGGCGGCAGTCAAAGCATTGACAGATTTTGCTTGCCAGTATTTCGTTATTTACATAATCCCTGCCGCCGTCCTTCAATAGAAGAAATCCGTCCTCAATCCGGAGCCATGCCTTCGGGAAACAGCCGACGGTTGATATGTCGTTTGCAATAAGAGCGCTGTTTTCTACGGTCATTTGCCTGCCGCGAAGTGATATATCCACAAAGGCGTTGCTTAGATGATTTTCATAAAGATTTATATCCGAAAAGCTTATATTTTCGCCCTTATATTTCACCCAGTAGATGTCGGAGAGAGATAAACAATGGTAGGACAGTGCAATCTGCGCTCTGTCCCTGTCGGTGGAGGACTGCGGCGCGCCGATACTGTTTAAAATCTCCTTTGCATAGGTTCGATCCAGCGTAAGCACCCTTGATGCGCACCAGTAATAAAAATTATTGATGTTATCGACAAGAACGTCAAAATCCTCCGATTCCGCGAGATAAAGACTGTAGGGCATAAAGGATTTGAAATATACCTTGCATCTGCCGTTTTTGTTTATACGCGCAACGCGCCTATCGCCGTGCATAAGATAATAAATTGACCTGTTCACGTTATGCCCTCCTTTGCAGAAATTTTTATAATATTAATTATACCACGATTTTTCGAATTTTACAATGCATACTTTGCCGGCGGTGCCTTAAATATCCAAGACAGCTTTCGGCACCTGCGCAGTATCAAAGACCATCGCGGGAGGTGCGCGGCTCGCCCTCCAGATAGTTTAGTTCGCTGCCGTTTACTTCAATCACATACAGCTCGGCGGGGAACCCTGTGTTGTAATCGTATTTCTTAAAGGTAACGGTCCCGTTGCCGTTGCCCTTACTTTCCCAGCTTTTTTCATATACATAGCGTATGCCGCCCTCTGTTTTTTCCTGTGAGCCTATCCAGTAGGGATAATCCCAAAACAAATCCAAAAGCGTGTTTGAGGCTTCGGTATTCATATCAGGCAGCGGATATAGCTTGTCGTGCTCGTCTGCGGTTACGCCAATGGGAGCTTTTCTGCCGATGGATTTTAAGTATGCGAGGGCATACTGCTCCTCCTGAGCAATGCAGTTGTCATAATATTGTTCGCTTTGATTGAGTACCATGTCAACATACCCTTTCGGGAACATTTCCTTTAAAGACGGCAGCCAATAGGAGCCGTCCTCCGGTTCTTTGTATTCTACCACCGTATTGTCAGGTGCAAGCGTCAGCCGGACGGGGATAGCTCCCGTGCCGGACACCTTTACAAAGCGCCCGTTTTCAAAACCGTATTCGCCGTAGGAGGTTATGAGGTACAGAATATTGCCTTCTGCGCATTGCTCAGTGCCGAGGATAACATGCCCTTGCGCGGTGCATTCGCCCGACAGGTACTTTGCGGAATTGTGTGAAAGTATTGCATCCGATACGGCATCGCTTTCGGGAGCATTGTTTGTTTGAGTCAGCAGCTCAACAAGTGCGGAAAAATCCTCATAGCTTTCGGCATATTCGCGCAGGGCTTTGGGCAGCTCCGCATCCAGCTCGCTGCGCTCAAAGCGGCACAGCACCGCATCGGTGGTGCGGTTTACTATCTGCGCATAATCAAGGTTATCTACAAGACATATCAGAATTGCCGCTGCGCTTTTGTACATGCCGCGCTCGCGCTCGGAAATGCTTTCGGCATGAGTGTATATCCCGGCGCCGTAGGGCGGAGCGGCGGTGTACAACTCCATGCCGTCGGTGCCGTTAAGAAACGGTGTGAGTGAAATTATTTTCCCTATGCCGGACGCGTCGCCGACATATTTTATTTTGCTGTCGTAGAGCTCTTTAATTTTATCTGAGTCAGACGTTACAAAAATTTTTGTCGGCCCGTCCGCACCGCCTATAATGCCGACCGATGAGCCGGTGCAGGCAACGCACAGACCAAAAAGCAGAAATACAGCCGCACCAAGCGTAAAAAGCCCCGTTCCGCTGCGCTTTTTGCCGGAGCCGAGTATATTTGCAAATCTTTTCTTTGCACGTTTCGCAGGCTCGGAAAAAGAAGTAGACAGCATGGGTGAATTTATTTTTTTCATTATAAATCTTCCTTTCAGCGTGATTTTATCATTTTAAGCATGGCTGCGGCGTAGCTTTTGCGATATGCAAAGTCCAGGCTTGCGAGAACGTAATCGTCGCAGGAATATTCCATATCCTGTGCGGCAAACCGTACCATGTAGTGTATTACCGGATTAAACCAGTGTACGGATACCGCTGCGCATAAAAGCAGCTTTGCCCATAGATCGCCGCGCCGGTAATGCGCCAGCTCGTGGGAGATAACCAATTCTTTCTCCTTATCGTCAAGTCCGCTGCAGGGAAGCACAATGCATGGGTGAAAATAGCCGATAAGCAGCGGAGAATCAACGATGGGGGAAGTGCAAATCAGCAATCTGCCGCGCTTTTCGAGGATTGTGCGGCTTTTTGCCAGCTTATGCAAAAATACAATGCAGGATATAATATGCGCCGAAAAGCATGCCGCCGCGCCGAGCAGCCATATCAAAAGGAATACCGTGTTCCAATG
>CAMFCK010000030.1 GCA_945948775.1 uncultured Clostridia bacterium | reverse complement strand
CTGTGGAGGAGGAATCCTCTGTTACACCCTGAAAGGTTTTGAACATAAGGTTGAACTGACGGATATCGGTAAAGTTATGCTTGCCGCATTCGGGGCAGGGGATGTTATGCTCGTTTATGTAGTTTACCATCTTTTCATTGCTCCAGCCGTCAACTGTAAGCGATTCGCCGTTTGAAAAGGCATAGTCCTCGATAAGCTTGTCCGCACGGTGGCGCGCTTTACATTCCTTGCAGTCCATCAAGGGATCGGAAAATCCGCCCACATGACCGGAAGCAACCCAGGTCTGAGGATTCATGAGAATGGCGCAGTCTACGCCGACATTCAGCTTAGAACCCTGAACGAACTTTTTCCACCAGGCCCTTTTTACGTTGTTTTTGAACTCAACTCCGAGCGGGCCGTAATCCCATGTGTTGGCAAGTCCGCCGTATATTTCGCTTCCCGGGAAGATGTAGCCTCTGCCCTTGCAGAGCGCGACGATTTTATCCATAGTTTTTTCGGTGTTTTTCATTTTTGAAAAGCCTTTCTGTCTGCATATATAGTGTTGGTGCCTCCGCCGCAGACCGACGGAACCCTTTTATATAAAATTTTACATTATATAGTTTATCCGTAAATACGCTGTTTGTCAAGAGTTTTTAAACTTTAATGCAGCAGACTTTTAGCCGTTTTGCATTATTTTATGCAGTTATGCTATTGACAATGAAAAATAGCTTTGATATAATGTCCCGGAAATTCATTATGGAATCGGAGGAAGATATTATGCCCATGATAGATATGCCGCTTGAAAAAATGCGGACTTATATGGGTATCACTCCGCGACCGGCAGACTTTGACGAATACTGGGACTATGCACTTGCCGAGGCAGACAGCCTTGATTATAATGCAGAATTTGTTAAAGCTCCGTTTCCGGCGAAGGGAGTGGAATGCTTCGACCTTTACTTTACGGGAACAAAGGGCGCAAGAATTCATGCAAAATTTATAAAGCCGGAGAAGCCCAACGGAAGAATCCCGGCGGTACTGAGATTTCACGGACTTTCGGGATGCTCGGGAAACTGGACAGACCTTCTTGCGCAGGCTTATATGGGCAGATGCATTGCGGCTCTTGACTGCCGTGGGCAGGGCGGAAATTCGCAGGATGTCGGCGGAGTGGCAGGCACTACTTATACGACAATGTTTACAAGAGGTCTTGACGGAGATAAGCATGACCTTCATATGAGAGATGTGTTTTTGGATACATATATTCTTGCAAAAATAGTTATGGGACTTGACTGCGTTGATGAAAACAGAGTCGGCGTATGCGGCGGTTCTCAGGGCGGAGCTCTCAGCCTTGTCTGCGCTTCACTGATGCCGCAGATTAAAAAATGTTCTCCGCAGTATCCTTATCTGTGCGATTATAAGCGCGTATGGGAAATGGATCTGGACAATGGAGCATATGAAGGACTTAAATATTATTTTCGTCATTTTGATCCGCGCCACGAGCGTGAGGATGAAATTTTTGAAAGACTCGGATACATTGATGTGCAGAATTTTACCAAGAGGATAAAGGCGGAGGTATTAATGGGCACAGGTCTGATGGACGCTACCTGTCCGCCGTCTACGCAGTTTGCGGCATATAATAAAATCACTTCAAAGAAGCAAATGGTTATCTATCCGGATTTCGGTCATGAAGGGCTGAAGGGACATGCTGATATAGAAACAAAGTTTTTGAGCGATTTATAAATAAATTCAGGCGGCGTTGACGGACGCCGACGTTTTGTGTGTTTTGGTTAGGAAAAAAAGGTGTGGAAAACGTTAAAAAATTTTATCCACGCTCTGTTAATAAAAGCCGGATATAATGCAAAATCGACAAATTCACGCAGTTTATTCGTGGATAAGTGCGTGGAAAATGTGGATAGTAAAGGTATTGTAACATTGCTGAAATTTTTGTAATCGTGAATATTGAGAACTTTTCCGGCATACAGTAGTATGTGACGGCGTATGAAAATCTGTCAAAAAGGAGAGGGAAAATGGGCTACGATTACAGAAAATGTGTTTCACAGATTAATGAGTTTGCCGCGGATAATCCGGCGGCTGATGTATTTTCCATAGGCGAGAGCGTTATGGAAAAAAAGATCTACTGCATAAGCTATGGAGAGGGGGAGCGCAGGCTTTTTTTAAACGGCGCGCATCATGGGCTTGAGTACATAACATCAGCTTTTCTGATGCAGTTTCTGCGTGAATATGCGCGCTGCATAAAGGACTCGGAGCTGATGCTGGGATATGACGTGCGTACGCTTTATAAAAGAGTGGAGCTGTATGTTGTGCCGATGGTAAATCCGGACGGAGTGGACATAGCGTTACACGGAATGGATATAACAAATGTCTATCACCGCAGACTGATAAGTATGGTAGGTATCCACAGTTTTAACCGCGTCTGGCAGGCAAATGCGAACGGTGTGGATATTAATCATAATTACGACGCGCGATGGAATGTGGTGCAAAGGTCGCCGGCACCGTCAAAATACAGCGGACCGTATCCTGAGAGCGAGCCGGAAACCCGCGTGGTTACTGAATTTGTCCGCGCGCAGGATTTTGATATGCTCATGGCATTTCATTCTCAGGGCGGAGAAATATATTATGATTTTGACGGAATGGCGGCACAGCGCGATCTTGAGGCGGCTTTGCGTATGTCGGAAGCGAGCGGATATCCGGTTCGCACACCTGAGGGCAGCGCATCATTCGGCGGCTGTAAGGACTGGTTTATAAAGGAATTCGGACGCGGAGGCTTTACTGTAGAAATGGGACACGGGAAAAATCCGCTGCCGGAGGAGATGCTTGAGAAATTTTATGAGGAGAATGCAAAGATTGTGCTTTGTGCAATGAGTGAGCTGAGTGAGAGGTATTAGCTAAAAAATATGCGGCATCAGCCGCATATTTTTATGCACCGGCGTATTTTGAACGTCGGTATTCGGAGGGAGTTATGAGCTTATATTTCTTGAATACGCGGTTAAAGTAGGATACCGATGAAAAACCTGCGTCAAGCGAAATTTCGGCTATGCTCTTGTCCGAAAAGGTCAGCGGAGTTTCGGTGTGACATATGCGTACATAGTTGAGGTAGTCGGTAAAAGTCATATTTGTCGCTTTTTTAAAAAGACGGCAGAAATAGTCGCGGTTAAGGTTCAGAATCCGCCCTGCCTGATCAAGAGTTATAGGCTCCGCATAATTTTCATCAATATACTCAAGAAGCGGCATAATTTTGCCGATTTCATGTGGATTGAAAAAATTATCGGTATTGTTCAGTATGCCGTTGCGGTAAAAGCATCCCAGCATAAGCTGAAGATTTGCCTTTATGTACAGCTCATAGGAGGGAAGTTTTTTTTCATACTCATCATATATAGCAGTTATGTAGCTGTGAATTTCTGCGGTAACGGGATTGTCCGAGCGGAACAGGCACATATCGCCGGAGTTAATAAAGCGTGAGAGGTATCTGCCTGAATGTGAAAGCGGAGTTTCGTTCAGAAGATCGGGCAGAAACTGAATGCCGCAGTGGGAGGAATACCCGCACGCAGCATATGTCTGATGCGGAACACGGCTTTTAACAAGAATCGATTCGCCTTTGTTAAGGATAAATTCACGCCCGGTAACGCGTACGCCCACCTGCCCGACGGTTGCTTCAAGAATTTCAATCTCATCATGTATATGCATCTGGCAAAAATCTGTGCCGATTTCCGCCTTGGGCAGGAGGTAGGGATTGTGAGTAGGCAGAAGCCTTACAGGTGTGCTTTTTAATGATGAGTATATAATTTCAGTATTCATGGCGTTTTCTCCGAAATGTCAAAATTGTTCAATAATATGACCAAGATAAGTATTGAACATCAGCGGTTATCTGATACAATTATAGTAGCATAAATAAAAATAAAAATCAATATTAAAAGGAGAATTTACCATGGCAAAGTTAAGGGTATGTATCGTAGGCTGCGGCGGTATTGCAAACGGTAAGCACATGCCGGGACTGTCAAAGGTTGATGAAGCAGAAATGGTGGCATTCTGCGATATTATTCCGGAGCGTGCGCAAAAGGCGGCAAAGGATTTCGGCATACCGGGCGCTAAGGTATACACCGATTATAAGGAAATGATTGAAACGGAAAAGCCGGACGTCGTTCATGTCTGCACTCCGAATAAGTCGCATGCGCCTATTACGATCTTTGCGCTTGAGCATGACTGTCATGTAATGTGCGAAAAGCCTATGGCAAAGACCTATGCAGATGCAAAGGCTATGCTTGAGGCATACAAAAAATCAGGCAAAAAGCTTACAATAGGTTATCAAAACCGTTTTCGCAGCGATGCGCAGTATTTAAAGAGCGTATGCGAAGCGGGAGAGCTCGGAGATATTTATTATGCCAAAGCTCATGCAGTACGCCGCAGAGCGGTGCCGACATGGGGCGTGTTCTTAAACGAGGAGGAGCAGGGCGGCGGTCCGCTGATAGATATAGGCACGCACGCGCTTGACCTTACTCTCTGGATGATGGATAACTATAAGCCGAAGAGCGTCAAAGGCAGCGTGTTCAAAAAGCTCGGAGACCAGACCGAAACCGGAAATGCGTGGGGCGACTGGAATCCGGAGGAATATACAGTTGAGGATTCCGCGTTCGGATTTATCACAATGGAAAACGGAGCAACTATTATTTTGGAAAGCAGCTGGGCACTGAATACTCTTGATGTCAAGGAAGCAAAATGCAGCCTTTGCGGAACGAAGGCGGGAGCTGATATGGAGGATGGAGTTCGTGTTAACCGCGCAAACCATGGCAGACTTACGGTCGAAAAGCCGGATCTCAGCGTCGGCGGCGTTGCATTCTATGACGGCGCAGCTGCAAAAGCACATGAGATTGAAGCAAAACAATGGATAGACGCAATTATAAACGATACCCAGCCTACAGTTCTGCCGGAACAGGCAATCGTTGTAACACGTATTCTGGAAGCAATATATGAAAGTGCTAAAACCGGCAAAGAGGTGGTATTTGATGATTAAAGTAACGGTTTGGAATGAATTTGTGCATGAGCGCGAGATGGAAAATGTCCGCGCGGTATATCCGGACGGCATACATAACTGTATAAAGGATTTTCTGCAGTCGGACGAAATTGAAGTAAGGACAGCAACACTTGATATGCCGGAGAGCGGACTGACCGAAGAGGTTATTGCCGATACCGACGTCATGATCTGGTGGGGACACTGCGCGCATGATAAGGTTCCGGATGAAATAGCATTACGCGTCAAAGATGCGGTCTTAAAGGGAATGGGACTGATTGTGCTTCATTCCGGGCATCACTCAAAGCCGTTTAAGCTGCTGATGGGTACAAGCTGTGATCTTCAATGGCGGGAGGGTGACCGTGAGAGAATATGGTGTACCTGCCCAAATCATCCGATTGCTCAGGGAATACCCGAAAGCTTTGAGCTTGCCGCGGAGGAAATGTACGGCGAGTATTTCACCATACCCAAGCCTGATGATGTGGTCTTTACCGGTTGGTTTGCAGGCGGAGAGGTGTTCAGAAGCGGCTGCACCTTCACCCGGGATCTGGGCAGGATCTTTTATTTTCAGCCCGGTCATGAGGAATATCCTACTTTTAAAAATGAATATGTCCGGAGAATAATAAAAAATGCCGTATACTGGGCAAAGCCGGTTACGCGCAAGAATAAGCTTGGCAGTCCGCACGCAGTTGATGTGCCGGAAGCGCGGATTTAAAAGAATAAGGCAGAGAAAGGAAGGGGTTTAGTATGAAATTAGGAGTTATGTCACCGGTGCTTGCATCAATGGGCATGGAGGAAGCACTTGCTTATCTGTCAAGCCTTGGTGTGGACAGCTTTGAGGTCGGAGCAGGAGGTTATCCCGGCAAAGCGCATCTTGACCCGAAGGATTATATCGGACATCCTGAAAAGGTTGAGTGGCTGAAGGGGCTTTTGGAAAAATATAATATTGAAATATGCGCTATCAGCTGTCATGGCAATCCTATTCACCCGAATAAGGATATTGCTAAGAAGTTTCATGATGAGTTTGTAGACGCGATGAAGGTTGCTGCGCTTTTAGGTGTAGATACGGTGGTAGGCTTTTCCGGATGCCCGGGCGACTGTGAGGATTCAAAGCTGCCGAACTGGGTTACCTGCGCATGGCCTGATGATTATACACAGGTGCTTGAATGGCAATGGAACGAGGTTCTGATTCCGTACTGGAAAAAGACGGCGGCGCTTGCAAAGGAGATCGGAATAAAGAGGATTGCCTTTGAGCTGCATCCGGGCTTCTGCGTTTACAATCCTTCAACGCTCTTAAGGCTTCGTGAGGCGGTAGGCGATATAATCGGCGCAAATCTTGATCCGAGCCATTTGTTCTGGCAGGGAATAGACCCGTGTGAGGCTATAAAATATCTACAGGGCGCGATATACCATTTCCATGCAAAGGATACTAAGATTGATGAGGCAAACACGTCAAAGATTGGCGTGCTGGATACGCAGAATTACGGCGATATTTTAAACCGTTCATGGGTGTTCAGAACAGTTGGCTACGGTCATTCAAAAGAGGTATGGAATAATATTATAAGCGCCTTAAAGGCGACCGGATATGACGGCGTGATCAGTATTGAGCATGAGGACGGTCTTATGTCTGCAAAGGAAGGACTTGAAAAGGCAGTCAAACTTTTAAAGGATGTTATTATATACGAGAATGCAGGAGAAATGTGGTGGGCATAACCCGCACAGTGAGCTTTTGCAATTTGCCGATGTATCCGGTAGAATGGAGGATAAACAATGAAACATAAAATGGCAATAATCGGCTACGGCGGTATGGCGCATCATCATAAGGATGCGCTCGCCGGTTATGACCGGGCTGAATTTAAGGGTATGTATGACCTCGATCCGGAGGTTATGGAAAAGGTTAAAAAAGAGGGCTTTTATCCGTATTCTTCAAAGGAAGAGCTGTTGACGGATAAGGAAATAGACTGCGTGCTTATTGCAACAACGAATGAAGTGCATAAATCTCTTGCAATCGAAGCGATGGCTGCCGGTAAGAACGTTATCTGCGAAAAGCCCGTAACGGTAAGCTCAGCCGAACTTGAGGAGATAATGGAGGCGTCAAAGAAGTACAAAAAGGTCTTTACAATTGACCAGAACAGGCGCACGAACCGTGATTTCGTTCTGATGCGCAGAAAGGTTGAGGAAGGACTTCTGGGCGATGTGTATGTGATTGAGTCAAGAGTGGAGGGCTCGCGCGGAATGCCGAAGGGGTGGCGTACCTTAAAGCGGCTCGGCGGCGGCATGATGCTCGCCTGGGGAGTACATCTGATCGACCAGCTCATGTATATGTATGAAGGCGTTAAGGTGACGAATGTATTTTGTAAGATGTTCAGCATACAATATCCGGAGGTGGATGATAATTTTCGACTGACAATGACCTTTGAAAACGGTGTTGTAGCCCATATAGAAAATTCCACCAATAATTATATCACGCATCCGCGCTGGTATGTGCTCGGAACGGAGGGTACTCTTCAGATCGATGACTGGAACTGCAACGGCAGAATTGTACGCTGTATAGATAAAGAGGACGAATGGGCAGAGGAGATTTTTTATACCAAAGCCGGCCCGACAAAAACCATGGCTCCGCGAAGTGCAAATTCTACCGAAACGATTACTATAAGTGAGCCGACAGATGTTGTGGATAATCTGACGGTGGTATATAACCAGTTTCTTGACGCGGTAGAGGGCAAGGCGCCTTTGACCATTACTGCAGAACAGGCTCTGCGTGTTATGAAGGTAATGGAGGCGGCGTTTGAATCCGCGCGTGAGGAAACCGCTGTTAAGACATGTATATAAGCA
>CAMFCK010000029.1 GCA_945948775.1 uncultured Clostridia bacterium | reverse complement strand
AAGGAGAGTTAATCCGATATGCGTTGTACTGTAGCCAATCTTCATATACTGGTCGATAAAACCCTTCTTCCCCGTAACCTTTGCGCCCCACAGGTTCGAGCCGTCCATAGTAAAGCTCTCACCTGCGTCATGGAAGTTAAATATACCTCTTGCACGCCCATGCATTCCTACCAGGAAATCGCTCATTTTATCTACGCCCGGTGCTTCAAGTATTCCGTAATCGGTACCCGTTGCATTGATGAGCGACCCAAGCCCCGCATACATAAACTCAGTAGTATATACAAGATATCCTACGCCCTCATACCATGCACCGTCGGGGTATAGCAGACACATTACATATTCATAGGACTGCAGCGTCTGACCCAGCAGAATTTCACAATACGGTCTTGTATCTTCATCATCCGCCATTGCAACAGCAAGACTCATCAGTCCGCCGGGGCATACCGATGTGAAGTTATCATCGCCCTTAACCCAATAACCGTTATGATGTGTGCCCTGATATGCCGAAAGCCCCGGTTCAAACGCACACCTGATTGCTCCTTCACGCAGTACCTTCTTCTGCTCATCTGTGAATACGTCATAGAATGTATCATATCCTATTGCAAGGCCGTATGCCATTTCTGCAGCGTCAAGAAAAGTATTATAATCGTTCCAGTCGGGATAGTTAGTACAAACCTCCTTCAAATCGCGCCATGCAGCATCGGCATACTTTTTATCCTCGGTAATTATGTATGCAATAGCATAGTCCAGCACTCTCTCCCATATCTCCTTAGAAATATGTATCAGTCTCGGCGGGTTGTCCGGTGTAAGGTTATATGGGATAGCCTCCTTGCCTGCGTACATATCCGCTTTGCCGATAACCTCCTGAGCCATTTTTGCCATAACCTCATTAGCTTTTACGTTTTGCTTGAAACGCTCTATGCTCTCCGCCGTACCGAGCACTCTCGGATGGGCATGGTCAGGATTTTTCTCTGCTATCGTATTCACAATTTCAACACCGCTCGGACGCTCAAACTGCAAATATCTGTACAAAATATCTATCGGTTCGAAAAGGTCGACAACTGTCGGCGAATCTTTCAGTGTGAACTCATTCTGCGAAACAACCACAAATCCGCGTCCATCCCAGTATACCTGTTTGCCGAGTGCTTTCTCGCATAAATCCCTCAGCGGCAGGAACGCGCTTTCACCCTTGATTTCCGGCGCAACCGACATCTCATAGCTTTTCCCTTTTACAATAAGCTGCTTGCTTCCGACTTCCATTTTTATATCGCCGTCAATCGTAATGCGCGAGGCTTTCTCGTCCCACTGCACATCGCAGCCGAGACTTTCGGAAACAAGCCTTACCGGCATCATTGTGTATCCGTCATTTATATACGGCTTAACGCTGCTATAATTCTTTTCACCGTTTGCGATATATGCGCCGTTATTAATCATCATCGCAAAATCATTTTTTCCTATATATTTAAGCGCCTGTTCCGGCGTTTCCAGAGTGCTTTTGAAGGTGTCCAGCATTGCATTGCCTTCCGTACCCGAAACAACCTCGTCGCCTCTCAGCTCAATACCCTGATAAATTCTGAAATTGTCAAGGTTTAAAATAGTTTCCCCGCCATTGGGATGTGTGCCAAGGCGGTAAACGGCAGGTCTGAACTTATTATCAAAGCTCGCCGTAGCACCCGTAGTTTCGCCGTCCACATAACAGGTTATGCTTTTTTTGCTGTTATTAAACACCAATGAAATACGATGCCACCCGTCAAGCTGCAGCCTTCCCAAAATCTTACCGGCATACTGAATATTCCCGGCGTTGTCAATCCTTCCTACTAAACTCCATTGATTCTCCGCATTTTTGGATGAGAAGCAGTCAACATATCCGTCTATTGTTTTCACATCAAAATCACATTCGACAACATATCCTCTTGACGCAAGCATTTTGTCAGAATCATCCGGAGTAACGATAACATCTATGTATGCGTTATTACTGTTTTGCGTACGTTCAATAGCGAGATACTTATTATCTCCCTGCTCGCGCAGCTCAACTATATTTTCCTCGGCCTGCTTAAGAAATGAACTGGCAGATTCAAAGCCTATGCTTTTTATTATATCGTTACCGCTGTCGGGGACAGTTTCTTCAAAGCTTGTCACCTTCGTACTCGCCTCAGGCTTTTCAAAGTACGAATCCGGCAAAATATCTCTTCCGCTGTATACTCTGAAATTATCGAGGAAGAGTCCCGTTTGCTCATCATTTGCGTCTGCGGCAACTTCAAAATCCATCGTTTTGACGCTTGATATACTGCGGTTTTGGAAATACCATTTGTCCGCCTTGCACTGACCGTCAAGATAAACACTGAGGTACTTGTTTTTAAAGTCAAGTATGAAATCCGCGCGTACCCAATCGCCCATGCGGTAGGTGGACAAAGTCTTGCCGTCGCCCAGCTTCAGCACCCCGTTTTGCAGCAAAAGCAGCGCTGCCTTATTCCCCATACTGTCGGTTATTCTGAACAGCTCGGCGTTCGTGGTCTTGCCGTCAAGCATAAAATCCGCCGATACCGTAAGCGTCTGTTCCTTTATATTCAGCTCCGTTTGCATTCCCGCATTCAGTACCCATGCTTTGCAGTACAACGCCTTATCAAGACCGTTTCGGCTGACAGCGCGACCATCCAGGCCGCTGCTCACCATAACTTTTTTATCAGCGTCATCCATTGGCTCGTTAAGCGCATATTCGTCAAAGGTTTCATTCAGGTATACCCTCACAGAATCAGCAGCAAACACCGTCGCATATTGGCAACACAAGGCCGCTGACAGCAAAAGACCGATTAATCTTTTTCCCATAGCCAAACTCCATCCCTCCGTTTTGGGCAATTCTCCGCATACGCGGTTTCTTGTCCTATACTATAATATATTATAAAGCAAAAAGCTCCCAAAGTAAACGCACAAAATTTACTACTGTAGGGGTCAAAATTTATAAACCCGCTTAAAAACACAGGTTTTAAGCCAAAAAAAGAAGCGCCTACAAGACGCTTCTATAATTATGTTATATTTTCCCTTACTGCGTGTTCTCTATATTTCGCAGGCGTCACGCCCTCGTTTTTCCTGAACACGCGCACAAAGGTTTTGGGGGTCGTATAACCAACCTTCTCTGCAACCTCGTCGATGGACAGAAGCGGGTTTTTCAGATACTCCTTACCCTTTTCAACGCGCACCTTGCCGATATATTCCAAAATCCCCTCGCCGGTATAGCTCTTAAAGGAGGAGGAAAGATACACATACTGTATACCAAGATAATCGGCGATATATCCTACCGAAAGGCCGGGATTGCTGTACTGCTCCTCTACCACCTTTTTAACCTTCGCGCACAGCATCTCACCCTTCTGCGGCACATTCCTTTCGCAAAGCTCCCGGCTGACCGAAAGAATATTCTGCTTAAATTCATCAATTGTTTCAAAGCTGAACAGCCGCTTTGACAGTTCCTCGTCCTTTTCGTTCAACATACGCAGCATTGTCCCCGCAATATTGTACGCAATACATCTTACCGTATCAATCGGCATCTGCCGGCTGGAAAGTATTCCTTCAATCAACTGCGCTGCCTTCTCCGCGTCAGAGGTCTTGATATAATTTATCAGAAGCTGCTCTGTCTTTTGCGAATATGTGTATTGGCTGTCCTGGATTGCACCAATGTCTTCCTGCTTGATAATCAGATTTGTACCAAGCGAAAATTTGTATTCCATCGCCTTTAACGCGTCATGATGTGAATTCTCAATTTCGAGGCTGCCGAGCGTAATAATTCTTATCGCGATTGTGAAGCTGATAAACAGATTTTCTTCCATTAATTGCTGGATTTCCGAAAGCGCGTCCAGCATCTTCTGCTTACAGCTTTCCTCGCTCTCCTCGGAAAAGGATGTCAAAAGCGCAATGATACCGTTTGCATTTGTCACATATGCGCGCATATCGCCTCTGAAAATATCCTCTGCAATATTTTCGAGCAAAAATTCAATCGTTCTGAAACGTACCGTCTTATCCTTATTTTCTCCCTCAAACAGCTTGCTGCAATCCTCGACATAAAACAAGGCCACGCAAAAATTCTCACCCGGAAAGCTGAAACCTCTTTGCTCAATATCCTCAAGCGGCATTTCCATCTGCCCTGTGAGCATTTCATAAACCATGTAGCTCCTGATTTCCTTATTCTGACTGTCAAGCCTGTCGCTGATATACGCATTTTCGCCAATCATTTTAGTTACGGTGCTGCGTATAAACTCAATCTCATTTTGCCCATCCTTGAAGGCATCAGGCATTTTTGCACGCAGCCCCTCCACCATACTTTTAAGAGGTGAATAGTTATATCGAATCATACAGAAAATCAGAATTACGCCCCCGCACAGAGAAAGAGCTATCATCAAAAGACCAAAGCCCCTCATAGTTGACAAAAGTTCTCCTGCATTGGAATCAGAAACTGCCGTTAAATACTTATAGCCCGTAGCAGTCGAGGTCATAGCCTGTAAATAATATCCCTTACCCGAAAGCTCTGCTCTGCCGCCGCCCTTTTCAAACAGCTCGCCAATGCTGTCCGCATCCATATCAGCAAACGCTTCAGTCGCCTGGTACAGCTTGTTCCTGCCGGTCATAATCACATACTCCATCGAAATCTGATCCTTTGCCAGCTTTGAAACGTTCTCTGCAAGCGATGGCTGCGGTTTTTCAATAACAAACGCGCCCATCGGCTCCGACTCGCGCGGAAACGGGATTATATAACACAGCCTTTGCCTGCCGTCCTCGCCTTTTATGCTGACATATTCCGGCTCGCTTATATTCATCGAAGCCAGCCACTGCTCATAGTCTTTGTTATCCTGAGAATATGTCGTGCGAAAAAAAAGCTCTGTATTTGACACCCTGCTTGCGTCAACAATGCGATTGATATTTTTAAAATATAAATAAAAGTTACTTCCGCTGCCGAGCTCATACGACTGAGTATGATAATTCGCAAGCTCCTTTTTCAGGTCATAAAGCATAATCTGATCCTGCATTGTAAGAGGAGCATTAATGCGGAATGCCGACTGGATGTTATCATTGATTGCAACAGCGGCTACTGTTTTTAAATCATTTAATATCCGGTTATCATTTTCCGCCAGCAGCATTGCCGAGATTATTTCGTTATACCGGTCTATCTGCCTGCCGACAATTTTCTCCGACTCAATATACAGCGTTATGCCAAATAGCAGGGGCAGAAAAAGGACAAGCAAATATGAGAGAAACCAGGTAAATATTATGCTCCGCTTAGAAATATTATTGTGCTTTATAAATTTCAACGGCCAATTGACTCACATCACTCAGCCAAATAGCGGGCATAAGCCGCGCGGTATATTTCCAACGCCCTGTCCGCGCCCAACTCTGACAGCTTTTCAAGATAGCTGTCAAACGCCTCCAAAGGAATCGCGCCCGTAATAAATTTAATTTGCATATCTTCTATATAATCGTCAAACCGAAGCTGTGACAGCTCTATGCTTTCCTCCTTTGTCAGGTGCAGATTAGGCAGCACGTGCAATTCGGCGTCGGTTTCCCTCCACCGCCCCAGGGCCTCCTGCTGAGCCGGCTGCCCGGCATATTGCTCCATGTATTCCTTCATCTGTAAAAACGGCCCGGAATCATTGGCGCGCAAATAATAGTTCATCGCACTGTTCATATTCGGGCTGTCGGTAATAATGCTTGTATATACCGGCCTGCCGTCAATAATCTCATAGCTCACGCCTTTAACCCCGAAGTTATATAAAAGCTTGCCCTCGTCGCTGTAGCCAAAGTCCAGAAATTTTGCCGCAGCCTCCGGATTGTCGCAGTCAATCGAAATTGCCGCCGCGCACGCCTTTGTTAATACAACGTCATAATGCGAGCAAAACGGCCGCTCACCCTTGTTCAGCACAGGATACGGTGCACCGGCGACCGCCACTCCGGATTTCAGCGCGCCTCCCATATCCCGTCCGGCAGTACCCATAATCGCCCCACAGCTGCCGTCAATGAGCATCCGCTCAGCCGTACCATACTCGCTGTTGGGGTAATCTGTCCCGAGCAAGCCTTCCTTATACCAGAGATTCATCGTACTCAGATACTCTTTATATTCCGGCTGTGAATAGCTGAAATATACCTCGCCGCCGTCTATGTAAAATTTATCGCCTATACCATACGCAAACATAAATGCTATCGGATTTGAATTGAGCGCAAGCGGCAGCTGGCAGCCGAACCTGTCTCGGAAGCATTTTAAAACCTCGTGCCATTCGTCTATTGTTTCGGGTATATTCAATCCAGCCTGCTCAAGCCAATCGCTGCGGATACATATCCCGGCGTATACATTAAGGCTTTTTTCCTCGCGTATAAGCGGATAGGCATAATACCCCTCCTGTGAACGAATGCTCCTTATTATATCAGGATGTCCCTCAAGATATGACTTCAAGTTCGGGGAATATCTGTCAATCAAATCGTCCAGCGGCAGGATATAGCTTTTTAACTTCTCACTTGCGTTCAGCCAGTTATATTCTATGATATCCGGCAAATTATCAGACAAATAAAGCATATTAATCTGTTCCCCGGTATCACCCGGGCGGAAATAGATATATTCCAGCTTCACGCCTGTCAATCTTTCCAGTTCTTCTAAAAAAGGCATTGGGTTTTCTGAGATTTCGGATCTTCTCAAATATGTAAACGATATACTGTTTTGCACACCTGTATCACCGGCGCACGCTGCGCAAACCGCCAATACCGCAAAAAGAGCAAATATTCTAAGTATACGTTTCATCTTCAACCCCGCCTCCGTTTTTATAAGATATATAATTTCGGTATTATACCCTTTGCCTCAATCTGTCACTGTTGATTTATCGTAGCATATTTATCTGTATTTGTCAAGCAAGCAAACCGGTAAAAAACGCAATTAAATTAAAAGGACTTGTCTCAATAAGTAAAATTTTACGAAATTGCGGCAACGCCCTATTGATATGCTTATTACAACAAAAAGTTAGCTGAGGGCAAAGGTCATAGGTGTGCTCAGGGGCATTGCATAAGAAAGCTCCTTAGAGTTATCTATCACCTTTTAACCACAGGACAACAATTCAGCCCTGAATTGTTGGTATAAGCAAGAATTAAATTGCCTTTTACAAATTGTCTTCTTATGAAGGTTTATTTGTCATGCCACAAAATCAAGGATAAAGTTATGTCTGTCACATACGGTATTTACTACATACGCAAATTGTTTTTCGTGTTCACCTTTATGAAACATACCACACTCAGGGTCTGTTGTGCTCTGTGCAATTTCTTTTTCTTCTGTTTGCTCTTTCTTTTTCAGAGGCTTTTTATGGTGGCTTTGCCTGTCAGCCTCCACTTCTTCATCAAGCTGCTTCTGATATTTCTTTGCCTGAACAGGTACTGATTTTCTTGCTATTTTACGTTTGTTGGCGCTCGCTTTTATATGAGTTCCGTCAACAAATACCGCCTTTTCATCAACAAAACCGCAGTTTATGGCTTCGTTTAAAATCCGCGTAAATATTCTTTCAAAAATATCTGTATCCTTAAAACGTCTGCTGTAGTTTTTTCCGAAGGTTGAAAAATGCGGAATATCCTCACCTATATCATAGCCGATGAACCAACGGTACGCATAGTTTGATTCTATTTCCTTTATTGTCTGACGCATACTTTTTATTCCGAATATGTACTGTATCATTACTATTTTAAAAAGAGAAACAGGATCTATTCCGGGACGTCCCCCGTCAAAATCACTGTACATTCCTTCAACCTCATCATAGATAAAGCTGAAATCAATAGCTTTGTCTATATCACGCAGTATATGATTTTTAGGCACTAAATCATCTATGCAAAGCATATGAAGTTGTCCTTGCTTTTCTTGTCTGGTTCTTTTTTCGTACATAACAAAACACCTCAATTCATGATATTTATATTATATCATAAAT
>CAMFCK010000028.1 GCA_945948775.1 uncultured Clostridia bacterium | reverse complement strand
AAATTACAGTCAACACTCCGAATTTCTTTGAATACGCAAAAGAAAAGCTGCCGGAAATGACCAAGGAGGAGCTTTCTTATAAAATTGCCGACTATGCGAAGGTATTAAATGCCGACTTTATCGGCGCGGAGTCATTTTCTGCTGAAGCTGCTGCACAAATTATGAATAACGATTTGCCGGAGAACATAAACAACGAGGAAGAACTCTCAAAGCTTGTGAAACGCTCGGTTGCACTGTCGCTTTATACAGTCAATCCGCAAAATTTAAGTCTGGCAGCTACCGACGGCAGCTTTGTATATGAGGACGAGCTTTTACCATCAGACATTGACGCCGCTTATGTTACGCTGTATAAGGTGTTTGAACAGTATACAAATGCACAGGGTAAAAATAACATACAAAAAGCAATAAAAAATGGCGGCTTTAAATCTTTTGATGAATTTAAAACGGCTTTTGCAAAAAGTACGGTGGTTAATGCAATAGCATATCCGTCTGTAGGCGGCACAGGGTACATATCTGAGATATTGACTGAGTCAAATGCCAAGCTTGCCGGGATAAATATATCAAAGTATCTTGGGTCGAATGATAAGGAAAAATATAATTCAGTGCTTGCAAGAAATTTATACACGCTAAATGAACTGGAGTCAAAAATTGACAGTTATAAAGTTCCGCAGGTTATATCTTCGGGCGGCACGGCTTCAGGTATAAAGGCACCGGCGTCTTCGCAGCAGGAATATACCAAGGTTATATCTTCTGATGAACATAATATGCAGTTTATTGATGTGGCAGAATCGCATTGGGCATATTCAGATATTTATCATCTTCTTCAGAGGAATATAATAGCAGGAGTTTCTGAAAACGAGTTTAAGCCTGAGGACTTCATAACGCGCGAACAGTTTGTGAAAATTATTTGTACTGCCTTTGGCTATGATGGCTCGGAGGGTGTATCTGCGTACAGTGATGTACAGGAAAACGCATGGTATGCGCCTTATGTTAAAGCTTTATCGGAAAGAGGTATCATAACCGGAATTGATGACGGAATTTTCGGAGTAGGCACACCCATAAAACGTCAGGATATGTGCGCCATAGTATACAGAATAATGCATAATGAAGGCGAGAGCACTTCGGCACCGGATTTTACGGATAATAACGATATAGACAGCTATGCGACAGATGCTGTGGGTTATCTTAGTGCGTATAATATAATAAACGGATTTGAAGACGGATCTTTCAGACCGCAGGATTATTGCACAAGGGCGCAGACCTCAACGATTATCTGTAGAATACTTAGTATTACAGGAGGAGAATGATGAAGAAATATAGTGGCTTATGCCTTTTTCTTGCAGTAATGCTTATGACAGTCGTGGCACATTGCGCCGATGATGATGCTCAATCGCTGTCCATACCGGAAAAATTTATAATAGGCACCGGAATATTTAATATGGAATACCATCCCAATACGGATATTACCAGAGGCGAATTTGCTGCAATGCTTTCCAATGCACTTAAGCTGACAAATGAAGAAAAGCTTGATAACGAAAAATGGATTAGTACCGTTATGGGCGAAAATTATGCGTCAATAAATCCTGAGAGCTTCAGCAATATCTTTGATGATGTTGATGAGTCACATTCTTATTATCACGAAATAGAAGCAGTATACAACAAAGGCATTATGCATGGCATATCTGCAAATAAATTTGCACCTGAGTATGGTATTACAAGGCAGGAAGCGCAAAGAGTTATAATTTCACTTTTGGGCTATGATTCTTATGCAGTGAAAAACGGCGGATATCCGTACGGCTACAGCAAGACCGCCACGTCGCTGGGACTTCTTAGCGGCATTTACTGCGCAGAAAATGCTGTCATGACTCAAAAAGATGCTATTTATCTTTTCTATAACGCTCTTGATGTCAAGCTTCTTGTAAACAGCTCCTACGGCACTGAGGATAAGTATGAAAAAAGCAATGAAACCTTTATGACCGGTCTTTTAATGATGGGAAAAATAAAGGATATAATGGTTGATAACGGATATACCGCGATTAACGGGAAAACGAAGGTGGGAATCGGCAAAATCAAGGTTGGTACAGTGACCGCGAGTCTTCCGTCTTCTATCGGAAACGCTACTGAATATCTGGGTCGGAGAACGGAATTGTACTATACTACAAATGAGTATGATGATTATGTGGCAGTATATATAGAGCTTGACCAGAGCGATGATTCGGTCAGCTTTGATATAAAAGATTTTGAAAAATATGAGAATAACAGGATATATTATTACAACGGCAATAGATTGTATTCAAAGCAGTTAAACAGCAATGCTGAGGCTATTGTCAACAACGAGGTGTGTACTGTTTTCGATAGTTCGACATTTGATTTTGCTGACGGAGATGTTACTCTTGTAAATAATGACCGCGGGTATAATACCATAATAGTAAACAAATACGAATATGCGGTCGTAAGCGGCGTTGATGTGGATTTAATGAGAATATACAACAAGATGAGAGGTAACGGAGCGGTAGGCGTACTTGACTTATCCGGCAATACCGTTGACGAGGATAGAATTATCCTGTCTAACGAAAAAAATGAGAAAATTTCCTTGGACGATATTAGCTATGGTGACACACTCAATATAAGATATTCTGCAAATTTTTTGGAAATAGTTAAAATAAATAATATTATACCTGATTTTAAGGTTACAAATTTCAGCGTGGATGAGGAGGAGTCGATATATAAAAGCGAAACGCAGGTATATAAGGCATCCGGAGTTTTTGAAACTCTTACCAACAAAATAATTATCAACTCCGGAGGTATATACAGATTATATTTGAATAAGTTTGGTGATATAATCTGGGCAGAGAAGGCAGAAGATGACAGCGGTATTATAGCGGTATTGCTATATGCAAAAAAATACGATGTTGAAGAAACCGAAAGATATATTAAATTTTATAATCAGAATAATGAAATGATAAGGCTCAGCTGTGATGAAAAAATCAAGTTAAACGGAAAGACCAGAAAATTTGACGATATTTATACCTTGATTGATGACAGAAAGGGAGAACTGGTCATATATAAGACCAATGAAGATGGAACTTTAAATGAATTACTGCTTCCGAATGAGTTTGGGGCGGATGATGGAAGTCCGTGGTACAAGATAGTGCCGGACAAGGACAGTTACGGAAATGATACAGAGTACTATTTTGAAGGTCAGGGAAAAGCACTTGAAACACTTTTCTTTGCAGGCGATGAAACAATAAAGTTTACAGTGCCGGAAGATGAGGCTGATTACGGTGATGTCAAAAATTTCTCGGTAAACAAATTCAATTTTACCGATAATACCTATTTTACGGTAAATGCTTACGCAAAAGATGCGGATGATATTATTGCCGATGCTGTTGTAATTAAAAAGAAGGCAGGAAAGGGCGGAACAATAAAAGAGGGCGAGGCTTTCTTGATTACTGATATCAAACATACTATAAACGATGATGATGAGCCGGCCACTTTAATTAAAGGCTACCATTTCCGGATTGCGCAGGATGCAAAATATGAGGAGTATTATATTGCAGATGACGCGGTAATAGTCGATTTCGGAACCGATGGTATCGGCGAGCCGATAGACACCTCTGCATCAATTGAGGATGTCGGACCAAGAACGGTAAAGGAACTAAGCTCGGGCGATATAATCTATTTCAATGTTGACATAAGCGATGAAATCAGCACAATCAGAATGGCGTATGACAGCGACAACAAAAAAGCCTTTAATGCCGGACGAGGCAATGATTTCTATGATAAGGCGAATGAAGGCACATATGCTTCGCCGACAAACACAACATGGGCAGGTACTGTTATTTCGAGAGTTGACGATGGCATAAGAATAGCTACAAACTATAATCCGGCTGCAGTTGATTATAAGGATTTCAACCAAATCAAAAAGAATGTAGTCGCATCTCAAATACGAAATCCGGGAAGTATTATACTCGTTGACCAGACAAGCGGAAAAACAAACGTCAGAACAGGATCCTTTGATGATATTATTACATATAAGGATACGGGTGATGTGAACAGCTCGAGCGATATAGTTGTTCTGGCATACTGGAGATCATATAACTACGGAACAATTATTTATAAAAAGTAAGCTTATTCATCAATGGGAGTGAATTGCTATGAAGATAATGAAAAGGGCGGCAGCGTTGCTGTGCGCATTATGCGCGGTGACAGCATTGCTGCCTCCCGGTCCGGCACTTGCCTCGGAAAGGATAGTATATTATGTTGCGCCGAATGGAAGTGACGCCGGCAAGGGAACAATTGATTCACCGCTTGCGACTATTGAAGGTGCGCGTAATAAATTAAGACGTGAGCAATTAAAGGATATAGCCGGAGCGCAGGTAATTTTCAGGGGCGGGGAATACAGGTTCAGCTCTACGGCTGTCTTTGGATCGGATGATTCCGGGTTGGAGTCCTCGCCGATTGTTTATCAGGCGATGGACGGAGAAAAGGTAGTGTTCAAAGCGTCGGTCGAGCTTACGAATCCAACGCTGATGCAAGTGACTGATGAGCGGATTCTGCGGCGTATAAAGGAGAAGGTACGCAATAAGATAGTTGCAATAGATTTATCGCCGTATATCACTCAGGCACAGCTAAAGGACAACAGCAAGATCAACGCAACGATGCATACCTTCAATGGAGGAGAGCCCAATCAGATATTTGTTGATGATATTATGCAGACTTTGTCTGAGTGGCCGAACGGGGATGCTGCATACACGCATTGGATAGACTCTGAGGACGGAAGAACGATTACCTTTGAAGGCACAAACCCTATCTACTGGACAGAAGCTAAGGATTGGTGGATAGGAGGATACCAGGACTGGGACTGGAGATATTCAAGACTGCAGGGAATAGCTGTGGATCCTGTAAAGAAAACAATCACCGTATCTGACGATGATCCGTCAAACTTTAGATTTACAAGCTACCAGTCAAGACGTTGGAAGGCGTTTAATCTTCTGGAAGAGATTGACTTGCCGGGAGAGTATTATATTGACCGGGAAAATATGACGCTGTATTTGTATCCGCCCTATTCGCTTAATAATTCGAAGATAGAGCTTTCATTAGCCAATACCGGTTTTCTGAATTTGAACGGTACACAAAACATAACCTTCCGGAATATTGAGTTCACGCAATGCACAGGTGATGCTGTTTATATGTGCGATGTGAAGAATATCGATTTTATTGGTTGTGCTTTCAAGTATATAGGAGCAAGAGGCATTGTGACGGAAGGGTCAAAAACGGCAATAACCGACAAGGATTATTGGCAGGTCCAAAAGCTTGATGGGTCATATGACTGCGATATAAAAGACAGCATATTCTATGAGATAGGCTCTTCGGCGGTAGATATGTCCGGGGGAAATGTAGATACGCTGAAGCCGTCAAATAATGTTATAGAAAATAATTTCTTCTATATGTGCTCTCAGACGGTAAAGGGATATAACGCGGTGCAGCTGTACGGCTGCGGACACAAGTTTATACATAACAATATGTCGCGCTGTGCATATCAGGGTGTGCTGTACCGCGGCAATGATATGGAAATTATGTATAATGAGATGTATGACTGCATTCAGGAGACGGATGACTGCGGTGTTGTTTATGCCGGAAGAAACTCGCTGCAAAGAGGCGGAGTGACAGCGTATAATTATATACATGACTCCGGTTCTACAGAACAGCTGGTGTTCGGGCATCAGTGCGGAGTGTACTGGGACGACCAGATGTGCGGACAAGAGGCATATAAGAATATTATTCAAAATGTTAACAAGAATGTATATACAAACGGTGTTGATAATGTATACAAAAACAATACCTCAATCGGCATCAAGGTCGGGAGCATGGATATAAAGAATGGTGGGATGGCAACTAATAACCAAAACGAAGGCATGACAAAATTCGGAAGTATTATTGCAAATCCAACGCTGTATTATGAAAAATATAAAAATCTTGAGGCTATGTTAAAAATTGTTGCTTCGTCGAGCAATGCAAATCCGGAGCTTGCAAAGTTCAACGTGGTTACGGGAAATCTTGATGTTGATTCGGCAGGCATTATCATCGGCTCAAATACTGTGGAATACGGGGAATATAAAAATAATATACAAATGGAAACGTGCGATGATTTTGTTGATCCAATAAACAGGGACTACAGAATAAAGAGTGGCTCCGACACGGCAAAGAGAATGCCCGAATTGCTTAATGATACCTTTGATATTGAACAGATAGGAATGCAGACTGATATTGTGCTCAATAAAGAAACGGCATCCTTCAAGCAACTGTATCCCGAAAACGGAGCAACTGCAGTTGCTGCTACAGAGCTCGAATTCAAATGGCAGGAGGCTTTCGGCGCGAGCAAATACCGACTCGTTATAGCAACAGATAATGAAATGAAAAATGTTGTATATGATGAGATTGCAGACTATAGTGTGCAGAAAGTTGATTCTTTGAAGAAAAATACGGTTTACTATTGGAAGGTATACGCTATAAATCGTTCAAGGGAATTTGCCTCGGAATGGGAAAGCTCAAGTCCGGTCTATGTATTTTCAACAGCGCTGTATGAAAAGCTTAACACCGACTATTTTAACAATGTTGTAGATATTGTTAAGAAAAAGGCGCAGACCATAGAGGAGGGAGTCAAGCCCGGGGAATATAAACTAGGCACAAAAGCAGAGCTTGAAGATACAATTAAAAGAGCGGAAATTCTTTCAAGATTAAAGCTTGGAGCATTTCCGCAGGTAAAGTTTGATGCAATTGCAGAGGATATAGGCAGCTTTTTCAACAAACGCAATAAAGTAAACAAAGGGGTTATAGATTTCGGTGATTATATAGAACAGCCTGAACTATGGATCGGAGTGCATAAGCATGATGGTAAGGAGGTTTCACTTCTGCCGGATCCGGAAAGCAAGGATGTATTGGCAATGACCGGAATTAATAATCTCGGACATTTGACCGGTTCGGTAATTTATTCGTTTGACGCAGTATTTGATGTAAGCACAGGCTTTTTGGATATCGGTATCAACAGCAACATAACCGGTCCGCAGTGGGTAAGCTCAAATATAGGATATTCTCTTGTTATAAAACCTGATTGTATTGAACTGCAAAGAACAAACGGTTCAAACAATACGCTGCTTCTGACGGTAGACTATAAGGCGGACGACCTGTGGCATAAATTTGACTATGGCTGGATAGATATAGGTATCGGAAATGTCATTATACTATATATTGATGATAAGCCCGTTATCGAATATCAGGACGTAACAGGTGAGGCGGCATATTCATTATGTAATTTCTGTATGCTGCTTTATAATAATACAGAAAATCAAATCAGATTAAGACGTGCCGAAAACATAATGACTGCCGAAAAATTTAACGAAATTGTCAGGAAAAATACCTATCAGTCTGCTAAAACGCTTCTTGATGGTATCCGTTCGGATTATAACAAAAGAGAGCCGTTTGTTATTATAAAGAAGAATGCCAAAAAGGTAATAAATGAAGAAAAGGTAGTTGATTTATCAGCAGAACCTTTAAAGACAATGAACGGTGCATATATGCTTCCGGTATCAAGACTGTCCGATATTCTTCTTGCAGAAGTGACAGAGAGTAACGGAACATACAATGTTTTGTGGAACGGAAAAAGTGCGGTCATTTCTCAAAGTGATTGCTCGGAGATTGATGGAGTGCTCATGGTGTCCGCAGAAGAGCTTCTTAACAAATTAGGCAGAAATTATGTAAAGGAAGATAATCTCGGACTGCTTATAGTAGGAAATATTGTCACAATGAACAATGTTCAGATTCTGACCAATATTTCAAATCTTATAGGCCTAATGGAAGAAATGGGAGAATGCAGCGATATAACTTATGCTGAGCTGCTCCCGACAAAGGAGGCGAGTGAAAACTAAAATAAATGCAGAAATAAACTACGAGGGTAATAAAAAGGAGGAGAAAAAAATGAACAAAATTAAAAAATTACTGTCATTAGGTATGGCGGTAACAATGCTC